>JABHHM010000487.1 GCA_018671575.1 Methylococcales bacterium
CTCACCCGCTTCACCCATACCATAACCTTTGACTGTTTTTGCCAAAATGACTGTGGGCTGACCTTTATGATCCATTGCTGATTTATAGGCGGTATACAGTTTTTGTGGGTCATGCCCTCCTCGGTTTAACTGCCAGATTTGATCATCCGTTAAATGTGCCACCATTTCTTTTAATTCAGGATATTTACCAAAAAAATGTTCTCGGGTATAAGCTCCACCTTTGGCTTTATAAGCTTGATAATCACCATCTAATGCTTCTTCCATTCGTTTAAGCAATAGCCCATCTTTATCCTTGGCAAATAGAGCATCCCATGCAGAACCCCAAATAACTTTAATGACATTCCAGCCAGCACCTCTAAAAACAGCTTCCAATTCTTGAATTATTTTTCCGTTGCCTCGTACGGGGCCATCGAGACGTTGTAGATTACAATTAACTACAAAAATTAAATTATCCAGTTTTTCACGAGCAGCAATGGACAAATCCCCCAATGATTCTGGTTCATCCGTTTCACCATCACCTAAAAATGCCCAAACTTTACGATTTTCAGTCTTTGCCAAACCACGATTATTTAAGTATTTTAGAAATCTTGCTTGATAAATCGCCTGTAACGGACCCAGTCCCATTGAAACCGTTGGAAACTGCCAAAAATCAGGCATTAACCAAGGATGAGGATAGGAAGACAAGCCTTTGCCGTCCACTTCCTGTCTAAAATTATTCAGTTGATCTTCGGTAATGCGACCTTCTAAAAAGGCTCTGGAATAAACACCAGGCGCAGAGTGACCTTGAAAGAAAATTAAATCACCACCATGATCTTTAGTAGGGGCATGGAAAAAATGATTAAAACCGATATCAAACATGGTTGCAACGGATGCAAAACTGGCAATATGACCACCCAGTTCTGATGATGTTCTATTCGCTTTCACCACCATTGCCAATGCATTCCAGCGCATTAAGGCTTTAACTTTATGTTCAATTGCTGGATTACCAGGACGTCTTAATTCATGATGAGTTGGAATTGTATTAACATAAGCCGTATTGGCTTTGTAGGGCAAATAAGCACCTAACCGTCGTGCTTTGTCTATCATTCTTTCCAATAGATAATGAGCTCTTTCAACACCGTCATTTTCCATTACAGACTCAAAGGCATCCAGCCATTCTTGTGTTTCTTGCTGGTCAATATCGTCTTCATTTATCATACAAAAGCTCCATAAATGGTGATTATCAGTTACAACCATATAATTTAAAATGATTCATTATACTTTTGCTTTCAACACAAAACAAAGCATACAAAATTAGTGTGTTTTTTTGAATATTTTTTATGAGAAGTTTGTAAACTGAATTATATTTTTGTAATTTATGTTTTATTTTAATTTAGAAGTATAACTGATCATGGATAAATCACATAAATTAAATCATGTAAAGAGACAATGGTTAGAAATAACGCCCCTATCATCCCACATGATCTAAATAACGGGTTCTAAATTTAACACCCATGGCCACTGCCATTTTTTTACAAGCTTGTATATCAACCCCTTCCAACCCATCAATGGCAGTAGCCGTCACATCATCAATATACTTTGGAGCCAATTCAATGAACTTTAACATTGCATCAAAAGAGCCTTTTAACGCTGGTTGACAATGCCGATTATAAACGGCTTCTGTTTGTGCATTCATGGAAATTGACAAAGCATCAATACAATTCGACATTTCAGGTAATACATTTTTTTTATTGCTGAGATTTGCCAAACCATCCGTATTAATTCTAACTTTTCCACCTTTCGATTTAACATCTTTAGCGATAACCAACAATACTTTCAGCTTCAAAGTTGGTTCGCCATAACCACAAAAAACAATTTCTTTATATTTTTTAGGATCACCTATTTGATTGATAATTTCTTCTGCAAGAGGTCTTTCATGCAATGTTAAATCAAATTCATGTACAAAATTAGTTCCATTGTACTTGGGACAAAACTGGCACTCTAAAGTACAACGATCAGTTAAATTGATATAGAGTGAATCTCTAATTTTATAGGTTAAAGTATCATTGGGCATAGTTATCAAATTATGTTAGGGTGAAATTTTTTCAGACTACCATAAACGTTAACACCATGACAACACAACCCAGTAAACAGCTAGAAACCTTTGACAATCCAAACTCAGACAGAGATTACACCATTCGCATCTCCATTCCTGAGTTTACCTGCTTATGCCCAAAAACAGGACAACCTGATTTTGCAACCATTGATTTAGAGTACATTCCAGATCAGTCCTGCATCGAGCTTAAAGCACTGAAACTCTATATTTGGTCATTTCGTAATGAAGGCGCATTTCACGAAGCGGTAACCAATCAAATGCTGGATGATTTTGTTAAGACATGCCAGCCTCGTTTCATGAGGGTTACAGCGGACTTTAATGTTCGTGGCGGAATTTATACCAAAGTAATTGCTGATTATAAAAAACCTGACTGGAAACAAGAAATTCCCGTTAAACTGCCGTAGCTATTTAAAACCCATTAAAGTTTTCTTTGATTGTGCCGTTCAACTAAGTATGCAATTCACTAAGGAGACAAATGGAGAAATACAATGAGTATAGACGCAACGGGTTCTGCTCCCAGAGTAGTTCCTCAATACAATAATGAAAAAACTGGCTCAACAAATTCAACAGAGCAAAAGACAAAACAATCCAATGTGGCAGATTCAGACTTTAATATGACTGGAACAGCCAAAACGCTTCAAACCCTGGAGCACACTATTGGTCAGTTGCAAGATGTTGATTCTGAAAAAATCGCGAAGTTACGAGAGCAGATTGTACAAGGTCAGTACACGGTTGATCCCGAAAGGATTGCCAACAAAATGATTGAGTTTGAATCAAGCTTTCTTTAGAAAAAATAGTTACCGTTCCTTAGATAGTAAGCATTAACATTAGGATTGCGATAAGAAGCA
>JABHHM010000235.1 GCA_018671575.1 Methylococcales bacterium
AAATAGTTGTGTAGAGCGACTACACGCCTATTTTTGTAACAAAAAAGACAAACAAAATTTCTGCGCAATATGGGTAGTTTATTTATTGCGTGTTACCTTACTTTTTAGCTGCAAACTCAAAAGAATCAAAATACACAGAATTTTCTTCCAAACCATTTGCCATAAACTCTTCTTTTGCTGCATTAATCATTGCTGGTGGACCACACATATAGACTTCAAACTGACTCATATCTGGATGGTCTTTAATCGCAACTTCATGCACAAAACCTGTTTTACCTTGCCAGTTATCTTCAACAGAAACATCTGACAGCACAGGCGTATATTGAAATTTTTCCAAAGAATTTTTCCATTCATTGGGTAAATTTTCCATATAAAGGTCTTCTGCTTTTCTTGCACCCCAATAAAAATAAATCTGACGATTGCCTTTGGATGATGAATTTATATATTGCTCCATTAAACCTTTTAGAGGAGCAAAACCCGTTCCACCACAAATCATAATAATGGGTTTGTCACTTTTTTCTCTTAAATAGAATGAACCAAAAGGCCCTTCAAATCGAACTAAACTACTTTCTTTTAATTCATTGAATACAAAGGATGTAAACTCTCCATCAGGAACATGACGAATATGAAATTCGAGGGTATTTTCCTTATTGGGTACATTTGCAATGGAAAATGCTCGGCGTTGACCATCTTTTAATATAAATTCAACATATTGTCCTGCATGAAAAATAAATTCTTTTTCTGATTCAGGTAATTTCAATATTAATTGCACAACATCATGATTTAACTTTTTTAATAGTTTGATCTTGGCAGGCAGTGTTTTAATTTCGATATCAAGCTCGTCTTCTTCAGGAGGTACGAAATCAATGGTAATATCTTCCGATAAATGAGCCACACATAACAACGCTTGATCATTGATAATGTCTTTGTCAGTTAATAAATCAGGTTGACCCTCTTTATATTCAACATTTCCTTGATGTATTTTACATTTACAGGCACCGCAAACACCTTTACGACAACCATAAGACAATGCAACATCATGTTTAATGGCGGCATCAATGATTGATTCATCATTATCAACACCAAATAAGACATCACCTGATTTATTTAAAACATTAAAACTCATTTAATAACCTGCACTTTAAATTATATAACCGTTTATGAAACCGAGAATTATATCCAGTCTAATAAAACAAGTAAATAAATACATACAGGCTCTTTACCAGATAATTTCTAATGGTTAAGCAACTTTATGAACTATTTTATCAGACTCTTTTTTATTCAGCATCGCCATGATCATTTGATCTTCAAGCTCAAACCGAACAGCCAATGTTGCACCTAATTTTGTTAAATCAGCATCTAAATCATCAATGATTTTAGATTTTTCTTTGGTATCGTATTTGTCATTAAAATCTACGGCTAAAATGGCCGCATTTATAAATTTTGAATACATTTTATCCGCTATTTTTGTGACTTCTTCACGTCGTTCCGATTTATCTGTGATTCTTTTAAAAAGCTCAAATTGACCCAATGCAACATAATCAACCAATATTTGACAAAACTCTTCCATTAATGAATCAACAGATTTTCCATGCCCATAAGGTTCAACGCCTGCTATTTCACAAAATAAAATAAGCATTTCATGGCGTTCTTCAATTAATTTATTGATTAAGTTTTGTGTTTTTTCTCTTCTATCTTCGCTGTTGTTAGTCATTATTATTCCTCCAATTTAGGGCTAATAATAAAGTAGCCAAAAAACATTTCATGATTAATCACACATCATGTTACATGATCGACCATACCGCTATTATTAAATAAAATAGTATGAAGAATACTATTTTCATATTGATTGTTAATTACTAAATTTTTAGCCATTTATTAAGGAACATTCAATCATTGATTTAATAAAAAACGGACTCCTTTATTTTTGTTATTAGTTATTTTTATATGCAAAAAGAATATTTTTATATTATACTTTTTATATCAAGATATTTTTTACCTAGACAATAAATAGATTAATCCCATGAATAGAAAATTAATACCATTTAGCCTCTTATTTTTAGTCTCATTATTTACCAGCAGTATTTCTGTTGCAGACATGTCCTATAGCAATGCTGCAAAAATGATGCAAGGCATGGCTGAAATGATGAAAATGTGGAACAACCTCAGTTCAATGAGCAATCAAATGTCTAGTGGAGCATCCAGCATGGGAATGGGTGCAAATATGATGGGTAACATCGGTTCGGGTAATTCTCCACAAAATTTTATGATGTCAAATTTACCCAATGCATCAAGTTTACCCAAACAAAGTGGTCTCTATGACTTAACACAAATGGGTCAATCAATGAGTGGTATGTCATCAATGATGCCTGGTACTTCGATGATGCCTGGACAATCTATGACTGGTCAGGCGATGAATAACATGACATCAATGATGCCAAATAATTCACAAAATACTGTGAATAATATGAACAATTCTAATAATTTGAATAATTCACAGCAAAACAATACTACTTATAATGGAGTATGGATTGGTGATGGAGGCGACACATTAATTATTGAAGGCAGCCAATTTAAAATGTTTAAAGGACAAAATACATTACAAGGTTTGGTGACGGTATCAGGCAATGTCTTTAACATGATGAGTGCTTCATCTGGTATTAATAAACAATATATGATTGTGAGACAAGGAGAGCAGTTTTTGTTGAGGGACAATTCGGGTGTTTTATTGCACTATAAAAGAGTCCATCATTTGCCTAATTCCAATATGCAGATTGGTCAGGCCAAACAGAATAGTTTTTCATCATTCCAACCCAACAATATGATCAAAAACATGACCAATCAAATGGGGATGGGGGGAAATAACAATAACCAGTCAACCTCCAGATATACTTATGGGCAGTAGTTTAAGCAATTTATTTTGTGCCCATCTAAGGTAAGAGGATGCGCAATAAATAAACATCCAACTTGCTTGTACCCAAAGGGCATAGCAATTTTTTTGTCCACCTTTTTTGTTGCAAAAATAGTTGTATAGTTCGACTATACGCCTATTTTTGCGCCTCAAA
>JABHHM010000282.1 GCA_018671575.1 Methylococcales bacterium
CTGTGCTCGTTTAGCCAGTATTTCTACATCTTCGCCTCTGTGACGTTGTCCTGGCGTGACAAATCTTATTTCACTGTGTAAATGCTCCTCATTATACCAATCAACAAATTCTTTCACCCAATCTCTAGCTTTATCCAAACTCACAAAAGGTTTTTCAGGATACTCTGGTCTATATTTTAGAGTACGGAAAAGAGATTCAGAATAAGGATTATCATTACTCACCGATGGTCTGCTAAATGTGGGTACTACGCCTAATTGCTGTAATGTCGCCAGCATTGTTGCTCCTTCCATTGGGCTACCATTGTCAGAATGCAACGTGACTTGACCAGGATTAACATTTTCCCTACAACAAATATCTGTCATTAAGTCTGCTGCTTGTGCACTAGACTCATTTTTATAGACTTGCCAACCAACAACTTTTCGACTGTAGATATCCATCACCAAATAAAGATATAAATATATTCCTCTGACTTGTGTTGGCAAATAGGTGATATCCCAACTATAAAACTGATTTGGAGCGGTTGCACATAATGCTCTAGGCTTTTTAATTTGTTTGGATGGCTTTGCTTTTTGCCTATGTCGCAACTGCTTTTCTGCTTTTAAAATTCGGTAGAATGTTGATTCAGAAGCAATATAAATACCATTATCAGCAAGTTTAGGTACAATTTTACTTGGTGATAGGTTGGCGTACTCTGGTTCATTGGCTACTTGCAAAACTCGTTCATATTCCAACTCGGTTAATTTATTAGATGGTTTTCGTTCTGCTTCAATTCGACCATCTTGAAGGTTTTCCAATTGAGACCAACGTTGCAATGTTTTTCTACTAATGCCAATAATTTCACAAGCTGTTGATTGTTTAGCACCTGAATTTTGGGCTTCTTGAATCATTTCAATGATTGCTTTTTTCTCATGACTCACTGTAAGTTGACCTCGTTGCTTCCCCAAATTTCCTGAACTTTTTTTTGAAGCACTAGTAAAGCAGCTGTTTCAGCTAAAGCCTTATCTTTACGATTAATCTCTTTCTTTAATGCTTTATTTTCAGCCTTCAATTGCTTGTTTTCATTGCCATTATTTGAATTCATATTTGTTATCTGACCTTGAGTGAAATTTTCTGTCCATTGTTTAATATGATGAGAAAAAATACCTTTTTTTCGGCATAGCTGGCTCACTTCTGACTCATTAAGGCTACTACAACTAATAATAAGATCCATTCTTTCTTCTAGATTAAAGTCTTGCGGCCTTTTTTCTTTTGTTACATTGATTATACTTGTTTTTTCCAATTCATTATTTCTAGACTTTATTATCCATTTACCTAAAGTTGACTGCCCAATACCTAGCTCATCAGCTATTTTTTTTACAGTTGTACCATTAGAACGATTGAGTGCTTTTTTTACTGCCTGTATTTTAAATGATTGTGTGAATTTTGCTTTCATTTTGTTACCTCTAATTAAAATTTAGAGGCGACAACTAGTCTGACACAGGGGGATAATAAGCTGAAGAAAATTTCATTATTTTGTTGCAAATTCGACATCGTAGTGGGTCTTTGCCATGAAACAGTTCTTGTCGTTCTCTCCAGGTTTTAGCCTTTTCAATATCTGGTGCTACTCCCAAAAGTTTATCTGTCAGTTTTTGGTAAACTTTTTTAACCCTGTTTGCCAAAATTCCATAATGCCTGATGACGTTAAAGTAATGAGGTGGAATATGACGAATCAATTTTCTGATGAATTCAATAGTTTTCAACGTGTGAAGAACCTTGCTTCCATTATGATAATAGTCTTTGAACTCAAAAGTAACGAAGTTGCCCGTGTATTTTTTGATTCTCAACTCAGAAATAGGAGGGCGTCTGGCATATCTTCCAATATAGCTAACGGTTTGTTTTAAATTTTGACGTTCTTCAGTTACATTGACATAAAATCCATTTTTGTATTCATTTTTAAGTTCGTCAAAAAAATGCTTCATTACCATTGGGTCAGAAAAAACAACCAAATATTGGTCAGGATTATCGGATTTAATATTTTTTTGAATATGTGTCTTCAAATATTTTATCAGTAAGGCTTGATAGCGTAATTGAAGCATTTTATATGGAAACTTTTTATTAAATGAAACCCGCTCAGGTTTATCCGTTTCTACCAGAAAAGTTTTAAGTTTAGCTTTGTGGTTTTTGATCTTTCTCTCTTTAAATCGAATATAACGTTCCTGATTTCCAGTCATTTTTAATCCACCAGCACTGATAATGCAATGAATGTGAACATGCCGTTTTAAATCACTGCCGAATGTATGAAGCACTGCGGTAATTGCAGGTAGAAAGCCACGTTCTTTACAAAAGGACTGTAACGTTTCCGTACAAGCAGAAAATA
>JABHHM010000356.1 GCA_018671575.1 Methylococcales bacterium
AAAATCAGCATCTTGAGGAATACCATTTTTATAACCAAATGACTGAAAGGAAAGAATTAATTGGGCTTCTTTTTCATTAATATGCTTACTGATTAATAAACGAAGTTGGTGTAAATTTTTATTAGAAGTATTAATTTGTAGGCTGGAGACCTGATAAATGGGATCTAGTAAAGTTTTTTCGAGATTGATGGCATCGGATAATGAAACATCATGATTGGTTAATGGGTGTTTGCGTCTGGTTTCACTGAATCTTTTAATGAGAACTTGCTGATCTGCGGTGAGAAAAAATATCTCGCATTCAATGTCAGACTGTTTTAATCCTTCCAGTATTTGTGGGAAATCTTCTATTTCTTTTCTAATATTTCTAACATCAATACAGACTGCAATTTTTTCATTATAAACTTGCAACGAATGGTTAATATAGTTTGCAAACTCCCATATTAAACCAACAGGTAAATTATCAATACAGTAATAACCATAGTCTTCTAACGCATTTAATACGATAGATTTACCCGACCCTGATAAGCCACTTACAATAATAAGTTGCATTCATATTCTCAATTAAATCGTGATTAATGAATTTTCTTCTCTTCCCAACGACGGATAATAGAATAAGTATCTTCACATTCTTTGGCCTGCCGAAGCTGACGACACAACTCTTCATCACTGAACATTTTTGCCAGATTAGATAATATTTCCAGATGTTCATCATTGGACAAAGAAGGAACAAGTAACGCAAATAGTAAATTGACAGGTTTATTGTCTATAGCATCAAATTCAATGCTGTTTTTCAAGCGAATAAACACACCCAAAGCCTTATTATGATTACTCTTCATTCTGGCATGTGGAATTGCAACACCATGACCAATCCCTGTACTACCAAGCTTTTCACGGCCAACCAAACATTTAAATATTTCTGATGAATCCAAACTAGAAACATCATCTGTAAATATCTGACTGATTTTTTCCAGCACTTTTTTCTTGCTGTTAATTGCCAGGTCACACTGTATTCTATCTATGGAAATTAAATCAACGACATGCATTTTGATGCACTCATAAATTTGGAGAAAAGAAAGAAACTGATTGTTTCTTATTGACTGGAATATTAATTCATTCTATAAAAAAGTCTACATTTTTTTACAAAAAATCGTATATTTAAGTAACGCAACAAAATGTTTTAGAATTAAGGATGCACACAGACATTCATCAAGCATCATACGTGTCTATCTGTGTTCATCCGTGGTTCAAATATAATGATTAAGGTAACACGCAACAAATAAACTACCCATATTGCACAGATGGGTAGTTTATCTGTTGCGAGTTGCCTAATATCGACTTTTACTCTTCTACTTCTTCGATAACATGCTTTCTTTGTCGGCCTTCTTCTTTATGATGTTGCTTCAATTTTTCTTTATGTTTTTTGATTTGACGATCTAATTTATTGGTCAAATCATCAATTGCAGCATACATATCATCATGAGTGGCATCAGCAAACACATTATTACCGCTGATATAAATAGTTGCTTCTGCTTTTTGCCTTACTTTTTCAACACTCAATATAACATGAACATCAATAACATTATCAAAATGTCGCTCTAGTTTTTCAAACTTACTATTTACATAGCTACTTAAAGATTCGGTGACATCCATGTGTTGACCAGTTACGTTGATTTGCATATTACGCTCCTTACCTATTAAATTAAACGTTTTCGTTCGTTTGATGGAGGGATTGACATTGACTCACGATATTTTGCTATCGTTCTTCTTGCTACTTTTATCCCCTGATCAGCTAACAAAGCAGCAATTTTACTATCACTTAAAGGTTTTTCAGGTTTTTCGGCAGCCACCAATTTTTTAATCAGTGCTCTGATGGCAGTTGCAGAACATTCTCCCCCCGAATCTGTACTGACATGACTGGAAAAAAAGTATTTAAACTCAAAAATACCACGAGGAGTGTGCATATATTTTTGATTGGTGACTCGGGAAATGGTTGACTCATGCATCTCCAATATTTCAGCAACATCACGTAAAACCATAGGTTTCATGGCTTCATCACCATTTTCAAAAAAAGCAATTTGTTTTTGAACAATGGTTGTTGCAACTTTGAACAGTGTTTCGTTTCGACTTTGTAAACTTTTTAAAAACCACTTGGCTTCTTGCAAATGATTTTTTAGATAAGTATTGTCTGCACTACTATCAGCCCGCTTAATCAAACCAGAATATTCTGAATTAATTTTTAATTTAGGTGAAGATTCATTATTTAATTTGACCGTCCATATATTGCTTTCTTTCTTCACATAAATATCTGGAACAACATATTGTGTTTGATCTTTTTCTATCTGCCCACCTGGACGGGGATTTAAAGAACGAATTAATTCGATGGTTTTTTTCAAAACCTCATCAGATAATTTCATTCTTCGTTTAATTTGGTTAAAATCCCTAGTTGCCATCAAATTCATATGAATAGAGATTATCTTTATTGCTGAATCAAGATATTTTGTGTCTTCTGGTAATTGTCGAAGCTGTATTAATAAACATTCTTGCGGATTTCTTGCACCAACACCTGGTGGATCAAAACTCTGCACCCGTGTTAAAACGGCTTCAACTTCATCTAATTCAATTTCTTCATTATCTTTAACCAAACTAGACAATAAATCTTCAGTAGTGGTTGCCAAATAGCCATCTTCATTAATTGAATCTACAATAGCTTCGGCAATGGTCTGGTCATAACCAAAAAAACGAGACAATTCAACTTGCCACTGTAAATGCTCTTTTAGCCCTTCAGCAGGTGCTTTTTGTCCCAACATATCCTGAAAGGTATAATCATCAGATGATGAAGATTTTGGAGCTGGCGTTGCGTCACCGTAAACATCTTCCCATCCACTGTCGACTGACAATTCATCGGGAATATCATTTTGTGTTCCAACTTGCTCGCTTTGATCCAGAGCTTTAGTCTCATTTTGCTGACTGTCTGAATTAGATGGGGAGTCTTTTTGAGTATCTTTGTGTTCTACAACTTCATCAGGTTCTAACAGAGGGTTAGAATCCAACATTTCCTGCACTTCTGTTTGCAATTCAAGAGCCGACAACTGTAACAACCTAATTGCTTGTTGCAATTGGGGAGTCATGGTTAGATGCTGCCCTAAATTAAGCTGAAGAGAATGCTTCATTTAAAAGTGTGCCATTATTTTATTCAAGTTAAAGTCTATAAATATCAAATAATTTACTCCGAAAATCTATCCCTAATATAAATTTTAGTCCATTAAAGACTATTTTAATACACGAAATTGATGTTTACTTGCTCCACATCAAACTTTTAAGGTAACACGCAATAAATAAACTACCCATATTGCGCAGAAATTTTGTTTGTCTTTTTTGTTACAAAAATAGGCGTGTAGTCGCTCTACATAACTATTT
>JABHHM010000344.1 GCA_018671575.1 Methylococcales bacterium
AATGACAACTTATGCCCTTGCGGTATAATTACAGTATAGAGAGCCAAAAACGCAATACAAATGATATCATCATTAAAAATCATATGATTTATTATGGATAGATGGCCAAAATTAGTTCAACATTTTCTGGCATATTTTCCTCTCTTAGACGTTATATAGCTCTAATTGGATAGACTTCTATTCAATCAGAGTCGTAGTGCCTAATGCCAAAAACCATTTGTGATCTTCTGTGTGCTACTCAGTAAATTTTGTTTATCTATACTTAGATGTGCTTATTGTTATGAATAAATACTAATGCCACGACCAATACCATAATATTGAAATCCTTGTTTTTCCATGTTTTCTGGGTCAAAAATATTTCGCCCATCAAATATGACGGAATTTTTAAGTTTACTTTTGATTAAGTTAAAATCTGGATTCCAAAAAGCTTTCCATTCGGTGACAATGATCAATGCATCGGCTTTTTCAAGTGTTGATTCTGTGTCGTTACAGTAGAAAATTTTATCATTATCACCAAAAATGCGTTTGGCTTCTTCGATTGCTTCTGGGTCAAAGGCTCTTATATTGGCATTATTTTTCATCAGTGAATTGATTAAAACACGACTGGGCGCTTCTCGCATATCGTCAGTGTTTGGTTTGAAAGATAAACCCCAAATGGCAAATGTTTTTCCATCAACATCATCGTTGAAGTGATGCATGACTTTTTTAAACAGTAATTCTTTTTGTTGGTAGTTAACGGCTTCAACAGCATTTAAAATTTTTGCATCATAGTCAAATTGTTTTGCTGTTTTGGCGAGAGCTTGAACATCCTTAGGAAAACAAGAGCCACCGTAACCAGCACCAGGATAGATAAAAGAATAACCAATTCTGTTGTCTGACCCAATGCCTCTCCTTACATTTTCAATATCAGCACCAACCTTTTCTGCAATATTGGCAATTTCATTCATGAAGCTAATTTTTGTAGCAAGCATTGAATTGGCTGCATATTTAGTTAATTCAGCGGAACGAATATCCATTGAAACCAAGCGACTATGATTCCTGTTAAAAGGTGCATATAACATTTTCATTAATTCTGTGGTTCTAGGATTGTCTGTCCCTATAACAATTCTATCAGGTTTTTTGAAATCATTGATAGCGTCGCCTTCTTTTAAAAACTCAGGATTCGAAACAACATCAAATTCGTGATTAGCATTTCTATTATTTAGTTTTTGCTGGATTGTCTTTTTCACTTTATCAGCAGTACCAACTGGAACGGTTGATTTATCAATAATGACTTTATAGTCGGTCATGTGTTCGCCGATACTGGAGGCTACAGCCAATACATATTGTAAATCAGCAGAGCCATCTTCATCTGGTGGTGTACCTACTGCAATAAATTGGTATAGTCCGTGGTTAACACCTTCTTCAATATTGGTGCTGAATTTAATTCGACCCGCTTTCATATTGTCATGAATGATGGTATCAAGTCCAGGTTCAAAAATAGGGATTTCACCACGATTAAGTTGTTCAATTTTATTGGCATCGATATCAATGCATAATACTTCGTTGCCCATGTCAGAAAAGCAAGCTCCTGTCACTAAGCCAACATAGCCCGAACCAAAAATTGTGATTTTCATGTTTAATCTCTTTTATTTATAAAACTGAAATAAGCGGCTTGTCTGCTTCAATGATAACTTATACCTTTGCATTATAATAATTTAAGTACCAGTCGACAAATTTTTTCAATCCAGTTTCGATGTTGGTTTGTGGTTTAAAGTTAATATCTTGTATTAGCTCATCAACGTTTGCATAAGTAGCTGCTACGTCCCCTGGTTGCATGGGTAAAAAAACTTTTTTAGCTTCTTTGCCTAAAATTTTCTCAATGAGTTCAATAAAATGCATTAATTCAATTGGTTCATTATTACCTATGTTGTATATTTTATAGGGTGCATAGCTACTGGATGGGTTGGGTGAATCGCTAGACCAGTCTGTGTTAGGTTGGGCTTGTAGATCTAAAATTCGAATAACACCTTCCACAATGTCATCAATATAAGTAAAATCACGAAAACATTTTCCATGATTAAATATTTCAATGCTTTCATTGGCTAATATTTTTTTGGTAAAAGAAAAGTAGGCCATGTCAGGTCTTCCCCAAGGCCCGTAAACAGTAAAAAATCGAAGACCTGTAACGGATAAATTGTAAAGGTGTGCATATGAATGCGCCATTAACTCATTTGATCTTTTAGTGGCAGCATATAAGCTGACGGGGTGATCCACGTTGTGACTTGTAGAAAATGGCATTTTTGTATTTGCACCATAAACGGAGCTTGAAGATGCAAAAACGAGGTGTTTTACATTGTGATGTCGACACCCTTCTAAAATATTGGCGAATCCCATTAAGTTAGATTCAATATAAGCTTTTGGATTAATTAATGAATAACGCACGCCTGCTTGAGCTGCTAAATTAATCACCGCATCAGGTTTGTGTTTTTCAAAAATTTCAAACACTTTTTTATCATTGTGTAAGTCAATGCGGTAATGGTGGTATTTTGCATTATCTAAATGTCGTTGCAATCTGGATTCTTTGAGTTGTTGATCGTAATAATCGTTGTGATTATCAATACCGATAACTTCATCGTTTCTTTCTAATAACTTAATTGAAAGATCTGATCCAATAAAACCTGCCGCACCTGTAATTAATATTATCATCTGTTGATTTTGTTTTAGTAAGTAAGATTTTTAAGGAGTTTAGCTGATTTTATGTGTGTTTAATATAGGGTATCTTAAAAATATTTTTGTTTAAATGCTGGCATAAGTAGGTGAAAATATGATCACTTATTTAATTATATTTAGGAATAATAACAATCTATTCTTGACAAATTGAGGTATTCGTAGTTATGTATAGCCCAATTATAGATCGCATTTAAATCATGAGTTATTTACAAAAAATGAATCATCAGAAAAATACAGTAAATGAAGTTTCGCAACAAGCTCAAATTAACCCAAGTATGCCATATCCACCTTATCAGTCCTTGCCATACCCAGAAGAAGATGAAATTAATTTAGCAGAATTATGGAATATATTGGTTGCCAAGAAGAAAATAATTTTTTTATGTACTGTCGTTGCTAGTCTTATCGCCGTTGTGATCGCATTAACTAGTCCCGTAATCTATAGGGCCGAAACTCTATTAATTCCTGCTGGTGAAAAAAATAAATCTTCTGGTTTATCATCTATAGCGGCACAATTTGGCGGTTTGGCATCAATAGCTGGAATAAATGTTGGTGGAAATGGTAATGTTGCAGAAACTTTGGCTATTTTAAGATCGAAATCATTCATTATAGATTTTATCAAAGAAGAAAATCTATACCCTATTTTATTTCCAAAAATTTGGAAATCATGATAAAAATCAGTGGAAAATAATAGGTGAGAAAACAAGACCAAGTGTTTTAAGGGTATCAAAAGCTTTTCTTGATTGTTTGTCCGTTTCTCAAGATAAAAAAGCAGGTTTGGTTACTTTATCAAT
>JABHHM010000349.1 GCA_018671575.1 Methylococcales bacterium
CTTTTTTGCCACAAAAATAGTTATGTAGAGCGACTACACGCCTATTTTTGTAACAAAAAAGACAAACAAAACTTCTGCGCAATATGGGTAGTTTATTTATTCCGCATTACCTAAGGCAGGCTCTGAGGATTGTATTTCAATCCGCCTAGGTTTCATCGCTTCTGGAATTTCACGTATCAACTCAATGTTTAACAAGCCATTTGTCATATTGGCATGAGTCACTTTAACGTGGTCAACGAGTTGAAATCGTTGTTCAAAATTGCGCTCCGCAATACCGTGGTGCAGATATTGTTTTTCTTTAGGCTGTTGCTTTTTACCACTAACAGTCAATGTATTATTTTCAGCCTGAATGGTTAATTCAGACAAATTAAAACCAGCAATTGCCATGGTAATACAATATTTATCCTCATCCAATAATTCAATATTATAGGGAGGATAACTGGACTGTCCACGGTCATATTGTGTAGCGACATCAACCAATGATGCTAGGTGGTCAAAACCAACAGAAGAACGGTATAAGGGAGAAAAGTCAAAATTAATCATTATGATATCCTTTTTTAAAGCAATATTATTGTATTGACCCATCGTTTGATCGGGTCGATTAAGTTAAACTTGATCAAGTTTGCTACTACCACGGTATACTTACATGGTTGGGATGATTGGTTTGGTTTTCAAGAGAAAAAGTTAAATTTAATGTATTAGTATCTTGCTTTCATTTTTAACTTGGTAAATATTGAATTGAAATATCGGCAAACTCCTTACAACTCATTTAAATTAAAACTTAGCCAATAATGTTTCTTACCTTACCTCAAAAAAATTTAATCAGAATAATTTCACTATGGTGTATCAACCTGACATGTGGAATTAGTTTTCAAATCAGCTTTAACTGTGCCTACTCAATGCTTTTGAAAAGAACGGGCATAGACTCTCTACCAGTATTAGCGGCTGTTGCAGCCTTAATAATTATTGTTATTTCCAGATTTGGAGCAATTATTGTAGGAAAAACCAATTCTGAGAAAGTGTTTTTATTAATTAACACTCTATTTTTATTAATCACATTGGTATTTATTGTTGCGATAATGAAATATCCAGAACAAGACATTCTTTTCTCTTGTTTTTATATTTATGTACTTCTAGTAGACTCACTTTTAATGTTATCAGTGAACATTTTAATTGATAAAAGTTTTCTGCCACATGAAGCAGCTAAAAAAATACCACTGATCAATTCTGGACAAAATATCGGCATGGTCACAGGTGGAATTATGGTTGGATTATTGAGCCACTTCATATTACCCACAGAGTCTATCATTCTAATTTGGCCAGCACTCATGATCATCAGTATCGTCCTTGTACTAATAAAACAAAGTGTTTCTAAAAACTTGCCTATTTACAAAACACCCCATCAAAAACTGAATACATCGATCAGAAAAACGCCATTAATTCAGGAAAAGTCATTCAAACTATTAGCCATCACTATCTTTTTTGTTGGTATAACAGCGGTGATCTCAGAATACATATTTGCCTATATCGCCGATATTACCTTCCCTAATGAGAATGACTTAACCAGCTTTTTTGGATTTTTTGAAGCCACTATTTTTACACTAATAATTTTTAGTAATTTATTTATTACCCAGCCAATTATTAAATGGAAAGGCCTGAATATTGGTTATATTTTTTATGGCATCATTTTATTCATCGGCAGTTTATTGTGTATTATTTATCCTTATTTATTACCCGCCTGTTTACTTAATGGCGACTACCTCATTGCTAGATCTACCATTTATTCATCATCTAACAATTTATTCTGTTCATTACTTAAAAAACAAGAAAAAGCAAATATTCGTAATGATATTGATGGCCTGGTATTTCCTGCAGGTATCTTTGTCGGTGCCTGTATTTTAATCCTATCTCAAAACCATGTTTCAATTTCTCAAATTGCTGTTTTTGGCTTAGTTGCATCACTATTCATTATCTTATTTGCAACAAAAATCAAAAAACAATTATGCCACTACTTTTACAGTATTCTCAATATTAACAATAATAAACAATCAATAATGACAATTGAGTCTATTCATGCAATTTCTGAAATAAGATGTACTGATGGTGGAATAATATTACTAGACAAATTAAAAAATGAACACGATGTGAATTTAAAAGAGAACCTGATACTTGCCTTAGCAAGTTATCAAAACGCCTTAACAATAAGCGCTTTAATTGCAGAATTTAAGACCAAATCAGACAAAATACAAATTTCCATTATCAAAACGTTATGTCAATTTGATGATTATAGAGCGACTCATGCATTGTTATCATTTTTTAGAACCGCTAATTTTGCATCGTTTGATGTCAGGATTTTTCTGATACATAGTTTAGCAAAAACAATAGACAAACAATTCTGCCCTTTCCTTATTGACGACCTGAATTCTAGTGATGAACGACTCAAATCAAATGCTGTTGAAGCAATTGGCCTACTAAAAGACCCTAAAATAATCGAAATTATTATTCCCTTTCTCACAGATTCCAACAACAGAACAAGGGCAAATGCCATCATCGTGCTACATCAATTTAGAGAATCAAAAAAAATAGCCTTGGAAGAATTGGATTTTATGTTTAACGATAAACAACAGAGCATAATGATTTCAGCCATTTATGTCATTGGCGAATTACAATTAAAGCAATATATAGAACGGCTTAAACCCTTACTAAAATCAAATAATATAAACTTAAAACTAGTAACCGTATTATCTCTAGCAAAAATAAAACACGACAGTTGTATTCAACCGATTATAGAAGTGATGTTATCAGAAGATAAAAAAATTATTGAAAA
>JABHHM010000179.1 GCA_018671575.1 Methylococcales bacterium
AACTGCACTTTTTCGACAATTTTATGCCTTGATTTGACGAAAACCTGAGTTCTCGGACAGCCTCCTAGGAGGCTGTCCGAAAACTCATCTTTTTGCCAACTCTGCGTTTACCCCTCAAGGGGGTACCGAGGAAAAATGGTCTCAAAATGCTCATTTACACACGTAAACTGCGCTTTTTCGACAATTTTATGCCTTGATTTGACGAAAATATGAGTTCTCGGACAGCCTCGTAGAAAAACCAGTTGAAGGCTAAATTATTTCATTATTTAATTTTTTTTATTGGGTTTATTAAACAGGATTATGGGCAGAAGAAGAAAAAAGAAACAATATTTGGAAATTATTGAAACTGAAATAGAATCACTGGATTATCAGTGTCGTGGTGTTAGTCATGTCAATGATAAAGCCGTTTTTATTGATGGTGCGTTGACGGATGAGAAAGTCTCCTTTAAATACTTTTCCAAATATAAAAACTATGATGAAGCGGTGGTTGAAGAAGTTATCGAGGCTTCAAAATATCGTGTTGAGCCAAAATGCGCTCATTTTATGATGTGCGGTGGTTGTTCTTTGCAGCACATGGAAACTCAATATCAAATTGAATCAAAACAAGCACAGTTGTTAGAACAATTTTCACAAATAGGTAAAGTGCAACCTGCTGAAGTTTTAGCTCCGTTAACAGGAAATTCCTGGTCATATCGGCGCAAAGCTAGATTGGGTGTGCGTTACGTCCACAAAAAAGAAAAGGTTTTGGTCGGATTTCGTGAAAAGCGAAATAGTTTCATCGCTGAATTGGATCAATGTGAAATATTACATCCAATGGTTGGTGAAAATTTAAAATCATTGGCAGAACTAATCGGTCGATTAAGTGTCTATAATCAGATTCCTCAAATTGAGGTGGCGGTTGCTGACAATAGAACCGATTTGATTTTTAGAGTCTTGGTTGAATTAAATGATGCTGATAAACAAATCATGCGTGATTACATGGTCGAAACATCATTTAATATTTTAATTCAGGAAGCAGGTCCCGACAGTATTTATTTTTTAGGTGATCAGGATGATTATCTGAATTATGTTATTCCAGAATATGATGTGATGGTCTATTTTAAAGCACAGGACTTTACTCAAGTTAATGTTGAAATGAACCAGCAAATGGTCAGGCAGGCGATGCAGTTGCTTGACCCTCAAAAAGATGAAGTTATTCTGGATTTATTTTGTGGTTTGGGAAATTTTACCATGCCCATTGCAAGGTTTGCTAAATCTGTGGTGGGGGTTGAAGGCGATCAGTCATTGATTGATAGAGCCCAGAAAAATGCAGAAATGAATGGTTTGTCTAATATCAATTATTTTGTGGATGATTTATTCAGTGAGACATTAAATTCGCAATGGTTCAACCAGCGTTATGACAAAGTGTTATTAGACCCTCCTCGCTCAGGTGCTATTCAGTGGGTTAGCCAGTTGAACAAGAATAAGCCTAGACGAATTGTCTATGTCTCATGTAATCCATCGACATTGGCCAGAGATGCTGATGTGTTGGTTAATGAAAAAGGTTATAAATTGATCTCCGCTGGCGTGATGGATATGTTTCCACACACGACACATGTGGAATCAATGGCTCTATTTGAAATTTAAGGGGATATTTTGTTAGCACAGAACGGAAAAACTCCTAAGCATGTTGCCATCGTCATGGATGGTAATGGTCGCTGGGCACAAAAACGTCATATGCCAAGGTTTGCAGGTCATAAAGTGGGCGTTGAGTCGATTCGTGAAATCATAAAGTACAGTGTTAAAATTAACATTGAAGCATTGACGGTCTTTGCGTTCAGTAGTGAAAACTGGAAAAGACCCGTGAAAGAAGTCAATTTTCTGATGGAATTGTTTATAACGGCGCTCAACCAGGAAGTTAAAAAGCTTCATTCCAACAATATTCAGCTTAAAGTCATTGGTGATATCAGCGGTTTGCCGAGTAAATTACAAGATCAAATTAAAAAAGCAGAAGCGTTAACGGCCAAAAATACAGGGATGAAATTTCGTATTGCTGCCAATTATGGTGGTCGTTGGGATATCACGCAAGGTTTTAAAAAATTACTTGCCGATGTTAATTCAGGGCATCTATTGAGTGAAAATATCGATGAAAAAATGATCAGTTCTTATTTAGAGCTAAGTCAAATGCCCGAACCCGATTTGTTTATCAGAACAGGCGGTGAGAAAAGGATCAGTAATTTTCTATTATGGCAACTGGCTTACACAGAATTATATTTTACTGATTTGTTATGGCCTGATTTTACTGTGGATGCCTATAAAATGGCGATTGAAGAATTCTCAAATCGTCATCGACGGTATGGGTTGACCTCTGAGCAAGTCAATGAAAAAACTGAACAATAATGCGGTAAAAATTAATATTATGTGTATACTCTGCTGTTTTTAATTTAATCCTTTTCGATACTATGGATAATTCAACCAAAGTAAGAATATTAACGGCTTTGCCACTCATTCCACTGGTTCTCGGTGCAATATTCTACCTGCCCGCTGATTTATTTGCGTTATTTTTTGCTCTTATTATGATGATTGCCGCCACTGAATGGGCAAATTTATCAGGATTAAATAAAAAAACTCATCATTGGATGTATGCAATTGTTGTCACTGTTTCATTTTTGTTTCCCTGGACTATTATTGACAGTGTTAATTTGCTGGGTATTTGGTTGGTGTTGGGTTGTTTAGGCTGGTTTGTTTGGTTGGCTAAAATTATACGGTTCACCGAAACTGAACCCATTACGTCTCGTATAATGACAATTAGATTGATGCAAGGTTTTTGGGTGTTGCAAGTGGCTTGGGTATCCGTCATGTCTATGGCTAAATTTAGCCAGCAAGGACCTATTTTGGTGATGATTCTTTTGTTGCTAATATGGATTGCAGACAGCGGTGCTTATTTTTCTGGTCGGCAATGGGGTAAAAAGAAACTAGCTCCCTTGGTTAGTCCTGGAAAATCATGGGAAGGTGTTTGGGGTGCCGTTATTTTTGCTGTGATATATGCGGTTATTGTGAGTCAGTTTATTAATTTAAATGTGATGGGGCAAGTTGGTTTTGTGATCCTCTGTTTTATTGTTGTCGCCTTTTCAATTGTAGGTGATTTGACGGAAAGTATTTTAAAAAGAAATCGAGGGATGAAAGACAGTGGTAAGCTTTTGCCAGGTCATGGCGGAATGCTGGATAGAATTGACAGTGTTTTATCTGCTGCGCCATTTTTTGTTTTAGGTTTGATTTTGCTTGGGCTAATACAATGAAGTCAATTTGTCTACTAGGCTCAACGGGATCAATCGGTCAAAGCACGCTCGACGTGATTACCGATAATTCGCATTTATTTGAAGTCAGCGTGTTAACTGCGCATAAAAATGTTGATTTGATGATTCAGCAATGCTTAAAATTTCAGCCGAAAGTAGTGGCTATGGCAGATTCAGGGTGTGCTGAAAAATTACAAAAACATTTGATGAGTAAGTCACTTGATATTGAAGTTTTTGCGGGAAAAGAAGGCTTGATTCAAGCTGTACAATCAGTTGATTACGATTATGTCATGGCGGCTATTGTGGGTGCGGCGGGGTTATTGCCAACCTTGTCAGCCATTAAGTCAGGTCGACGTGTTTTACTGGCAAATAAAGAAGCTTTGGTAATGTCAGGGCAGTTGTTCATGCAAGCAATTGCAGAAAATAATGCTGAGTTATTACCGATTGATAGCGAACATAATGCAATTTTTCAATGTATGTCCGAAAATTCAATCA
The DNA here is from genome assembly GCA_018671575.1 of Methylococcales bacterium. Lineage (GTDB taxonomy): Bacteria > Pseudomonadota > Gammaproteobacteria > JABHGC01 > JABHGC01 > JABHHM01. The sequence goes on from JABHHM010000179.1 coordinate 3,771, forward strand.
ATAAATCAGGATGTGATTCAGGTATCGAAAAAATTATCCTTACTGGATCAGGAGGGCCTTTTTTAAATAAAGAGCGAAATTATTTAAACAATGTGACTCCCGAACAAGCTTGTAATCATCCAAATTGGAGTATGGGGCAAAAAATATCAGTCGATTCCGCCACAATGATGAATAAGGGGTTGGAAGCTATTGAGGCGAATTGGTTGTTTAGTACACCCTTTGAAAAAATTGATGTTGTAATTCATCCTCAAAGTATCATACACTCCATGGTTTCTTATAAAGATGGCTCAGTTTTGGCTCAATTAGGTCAGCCAGATATGAAAACACCGATAGCTCACGCGTTGGCATGGCCAGATAGAATAAATTCAGGAGTTGCAAGCTTGGATTTTTTTAATTTATCTCAGCTCACTTTTCAGCCTCCGGATGCTACTTTTTTCCCCTGTTTGAAATTGGCTTATGAGGCGGGAAAACAAGGTGGGACATGTCCTGCTATTTTAAATGCTGCGAACGAAGTGGCTGTTGAAGCATTTTTGGAAAAACAAATAAAATTTACTGAAATAGCCGAAACAATAGAAAAAGTTTTGCATAAAGTACCATCAGGAAAAGCTGAGTCACTTGAAAAAATTATTGAAGATGATCTAGCAGCCAGACAAAATGCTAACCAAATATTAGGTTTGTCATGATTTATCTCACAAAAAATAGAACATTATTATGATTGATATCATTGTTACCTTAATCTCATTTCTTGTTGCTTTGGCAATTCTTATTTCTGTTCATGAATACGGACATTATTGGGTTGCTAAAAAATCTGGTGTTAAAGTTTTAACGTTTTCTCTGGGGTTTGGTAAGCCATTATGGAAAACCATTATTAATGGAGATGATAAAACAGAATTTGTTATTTCAGCTATTCCTTTAGGCGGTTATGTGAAAATGCTGGATGAGCGTGAGGGTGATGTGGCAGAAAATGAGTCACACCGAGCTTTCAATAGGCAAAGTTTATTGAAACGATGTTTAATTGTTTCAGCAGGTCCTGTCTATAATCTGGTTTTTGCCGTCATGATCTATTGGCTGGTTTTTATGATTGGTGTAACAGGTAGTCGTCCGATTATTGGTGATGTGACACCTAATTCACCTGCTGCTCAAGCTCAGATGCAAAGTGGCGATGAAATAATTTCCATTGGGCAGCGCCAAACATCAACTTGGCAAGATACCATGTTTGCTTTGTTGTCTGAGGCGTCTGCTGAGGAAAAAAATATCTCATTAAAAGTTAAGCGGATGGATGATTCGATTAAAGCTATCCGTTTGGATTTATCTGGTATCATCAACTCAATTAAAGCAGAGACATTGTTGGAAGAGTTAGGAATTGAAATTTTTCAGGCTGAATTGCCTCCCATTATAGGCAATGTTTTGGAAAATAACCCCGCCTCAATAGCGGGCTTTAAAGTAATGGACAAGGTAATTAGTTCAAATGGGGAAAAAATAGCCACTTGGTCTGATTGGGTTAAACACATTCAGTCACATGCAGAAGAAAAATTATCCATTATTATCGAGCGTGATGGCGCGGTAATGACCTTAACGTTAGTGCCCAAAAAAATTAAATCGGGTAATAAAACCATCGGTAGAATTGGGGCAGGGGTTTATATTCCAGAAGGATTAATTGATTCATATCGAGCAGTGGTTAGTTATTCACCTCTTGAAGCACTGATTGTGGCGTTAAATAAAACCAAAGATATGTCTATTTTAATGCTGAGAATTATGAAAAAAATGCTGTTTGGTACAGCATCAATTGATAATTTAAGTGGCCCCATCAGTATTGCTCAATATGCAGGTAAAACAGCACTTATTGGTTTGATTCCTTTTTTAATGTTTCTGGCCGCAGTCAGTGTCAGTTTGGGGGTTTTAAATTTGTTGCCGATTCCCGTACTTGATGGGGGACATTTATTTTTTTATTTGGTGGAGTTTATAAAGGGTTCGCCAGTGTCTGAAAATGCACAAATTATGGGGCAAAAAGTCGGAATGGTTCTTTTGTTACTACTAATGTCTGTTGCGATATTTAAAGATTTTGAAAGGTTAATTGGTTGAATATTAGATTTAAAATTATTTTTGAGAAATTGGTAATTAATCAACAACGAATAGCTGTTTTATTGGCGTGTATTTTTGTTCAAAATATTGTTCATGCTTTTGATTCTTTTGTCATTGAAGATATTTATGTTGAGGGTTTGCAAAGAATTAGCCCTGGAACAGTTTTTAATTATTTACCTGTTGATATTGATGATGTTTTTGACAACAAGCAGAGTGGTAATGCGATTCGATCACTGTTTAAAACAGGTTTTTTTAAGGATGTCAGGCTAGAAAGAAAAAGAAATATCTTAATTGTTTATGTTGAAGAACGTCCGTCAATTGATGAGATCGAAATTACGGGCAATAATGACGTGCCAAAAGATGATTTACTGGATTCTTTGAAAGACATTGGGCTTGAGCAAGGTAAAGTATTTAATCACTCTTTACTGGATAAAATTGAATATGATTTAAGACGACTCTATTATAGTCAGGGTAAGTATAATGTAAAAATTGAAACACAAGTCATTCCATTAAAAAGAAATCGAATCAATATTGAGTTGAGTATTGAAGAAGGTGATGTGGCTGAAATAAAACAAATTAATTTAGTTGGTAATAATAAGTATTCTACTGAAAAATTAACACAATATTTTAAATTAAGTGAACCAACTGCATTTTCATTGTTCTCATCAAGTGGGCAATATTCAAAGCAATTGTTGAATGCAGATATGGAAAACCTTAAATCTTATTATCTTGATCGTGGATTTATCAATTACAAAATTGATTCAACTCAAGTCACTATTACACCAGATAAAAAGGATGTTTATATTAATATAAACATGAAAGAAGGTGATCGATATTACATCAGTGAAGTTAAATTAAGCGGTATATTGGTTGTCGAAAAAGAAGAATTATTTAAATTGGTGTCAATTAATCAAGGTGATGTTTTTTCAAGAAAACTGGTGAATCGATCCATTAAAAAATTAACTGAAAAATTTAGTGAGCACGGCTATGCGTTTGCTAACATTAATTTAATTCCCAAATTGGATAAAAAAAATAAAACAGTTTCTATTACATTTTCAATGGATCCTGGCAAAAGGGTCTATGTTAATAGAATTAACCTATTCGGTAATACAAAAACTAGGGACGAAGTTTTGAGACGTGAGATGAGGCAAATGGAGTCATCCTGGATGTCCGCCAAAAAGATTGAGCGATCTCGTGAAAGACTTGAAAAATTAGGTTTTTTTGAAAATGTAACGGTTGAAACTGAGCCAGTGCTTGGGGTTAATGATCAAATGAACGTTAATTTTTCTGTGGAAGAGCGGGCATCTGGTAATTTAATGGCGGGAATTGGTTTTTCTCAATCGCAAGGTTTTTTAATTAATGCCAGTGTGACTCAGGATAATTTTCTGGGAAGTGGTAAAAAATTAGGTTTTACTTTCAATAACAGTAAAATAAATAGGAACTATCGTTTTTCATATACCAATCCATATTATACAATAGATGGCGTGAGTCGTGGCTTTAATCTGGTCTATTCTGAAACTGATACTGGAGATGTCAATATTTCCAACTATACTAGAGATGTGTTGGGTGCAGGAGTTTCCTATAGTTATCCAATTAATGAATATGACCGATTATTTCTAAGTTTTAATTATGAGCAGGTGAAATTAAAAGTAGGTTCACTTGTGTCGAATGAAATTGATGATTTTATTCAAAAAAATGGTGCTAACTTTGATACGCTAACCATGTCTTCTGGATGGTCTCACGACACGAGAAATAGAGCGATTTTTGCGACGGATGGGTCATTTTATAGTATTTCAGGTGACATTGCTTTGCCTGGTGGCGAGCTAAACTATTATAAAATAAACTTGAAATATCAGAAATATTTTCCTCTGACTAAGAAAATAGCCATTAAATTCAAATCAGAATTTGGTTTTGGTAATGGTTATAAAGATAATGATGGGCTGCCTTTTTTTGAAAATTATTTCATTGGAGGCGGACGATCAATTAGGGGTTTTGAAGATAATTCACTGGGTCCTAAGGATTCTCAGAATGATCCATTGGGTGGAAATGTACGTTATTTAGAAAATTTGTCATTAATATTCCCGATGCCATTTATTAAGGACAGTAGAAGTGTTAGATTATCGTTGTACATAGATGGTGGAAATGTCTATGACAGTAATAAAGAAACAAGCAATTTTGGAAATCATCTGGATAACTTTAGATACTCGACGGGGGTCTCAGCAACTTGGCTGTCACCTGTTGGTGTGCTGTCATTCAGTTTTTCTAAGGTCTTGAAATCTAAGAAAGAAGACGAAAAACAACTTTTTCAATTTTCATTTGGTAGTGCTATTTGAAGGAATAAATACAATGTTTAAAACTAAATCATCCTTTTTATTTTTATTAGGATTGCTTGTGTGTTTGACAGGACAAGTTTTCGCTGATACCAAAATTGGTTACGTTAATGCTGCAAAGATATTGGAAAAAGTTCCTCATTCTGATGCGGCAAGAAGAATATTGGCAAAGGAGTTTGCGCCAAGAGATAAAAAATTGGTTGTTATGCAGAAAGCACAAAAAAAGCTAGAAGCAAAATTTACCCGAGAAGCGGCAACTATGTCGGCAGCAGGTCTGAAAAAACTAGAGCGGGCTATCCGAGATAAAAAAAGAGAAATTAAGCGTGCTCAGGATGAATTTAGAGAAGATTTTAATATCAGAAGAAATGAGGAATTGGTTAAGCTTCAAAAAGCTGTCGTTGAATCCATACGTCAATTGGGCAAAGATGAAAAATATGATTTGATTTTAAATGATGCAGGTGTTGTTTATTACAATAAGGATACCGTCGATATAACCAATAAAGTCATTGAAAAATTAAAATCAGAATTTGCTTCCCAAAATAAAAAATAACAGTGATATGACACGATCAATCAAGTTAGAAGATTTAGCAAAAGAAGTGGGTGCAGAGGTTGTCGGAAATGGTGATTGTGAAATTCAATCAGTGGCAACCCTAATTTCTGCTCAATCAGGCCAAATTTCTTTTTTAGCCAATAAGCAATACAGAAAATATCTTAAAGACACTCAAGCATCTGCTGTCATTATCTCAAAAGAATTTGTTGATGATTGTCCCTGTAATGCCGTGGTCAGTTCTGATCCTTATGTTTGTTATGCTAAAATTGCCACATTATTAAATCCCAAAGAAATTAAAACTCCAGGAATACATTCATCGGCTGTTATTTTTGATAACACCAGTATTGATCCCACAGCCTTGATTGGTGCTGGTGTTGTCATTGAGGACGGTGTGAACATTGGTGCCAATGTTATCATTGGTCCAGGTTGTGTTATTAAAGAAAATTGCATCATTGGTGATGACAGTCATTTAATGGCAAATATTACCGTTTATGATGGTTGTGTGATTGGTCAGCGAGCGGTCATTCAGCCTGGTGCTGTTATTGGCGGTGATGGTTTCGGTTTGGCAATGGATAATGGTCAATGGATAAAAGTACCGCAATTAGGTATTGTCAGAATAGGGGATGATGTTGAAGTAGGTTCAAATACCACGATTGATCGAGGGGCTTTGGAAGATACTATTATTGGTGATGGCGTTAAATTAGATAATATGGTCATGATTGCACATAATGTGAAAGTCGGTGCTCATTCAGCAATGGCCGCATGTTCTGGTATATCGGGTAGTACCGAAATGGGTAAGTATTGTACTGTTGCTGGTGGAGCAGGATTTGCAGGGCATTTGAAGATTGCAGATCAAGTTCATGTTACTGCAATGTCGATGATTACAAAATCCATTAAAGAGAAAGGCAGTTATTCATCAGGTTCTACCATTGAGCCAACTAAACAATGGCGTAGAAATGCTGTTAGGATGAAACAGTTGGATGATATGGCCAAAAAAATTCAGCAACTTGAAAAAATAGTTAAAGAATTACAATCATAATCATAAATATAGGAACGGGAAGTTAGGGGATGCGCAATAAATAAACATCCAACTTGCTTGCACCCAAAGGGCATAGCAATTTTTTGTCCGCCTTTTTTGTTG
>JABHHM010000416.1 GCA_018671575.1 Methylococcales bacterium
ATTCAGGTGTTTATAGGTCATATTGGCCTCTGTAATGTGTTTGGTAGCTTATTACTTTACACCTGAGTCTTACTTTACTCTATAGGTGTTTTTATTTAGCTACGACCAGAGGTCATGCACTTATCATACGAATTCAGGCAAGTGTTAAATTACCCTTTTTAAATTTTCCTGTTAAGCGTGCCTCTTGCGTGATGCAAGAAAATACAGAAATCAATTCGGAGCGCAGTTTAGAGTTAATGACCTACAAGGCATTATCTATGATTTTTGCGTCTGCCAGTTGTGTGGTTAACGAAGACAATAAACTTCAGTTTGTCACTGAAGGTGCGAAACAATATTTACAATTTCGTGGCGGTGATGCCGATCTTGTGATTTTTAATTTAATTCCCATTCAATTACAAGCTGAGCTAAAAGCGGTTATGTATAAGGTTCGGCGAATTAATAAACAAATCAGCGGCAATATTCATCTGATTGATTTTGCAGAAGAGTCACATAGAATTCAGATTGTTGTCTCACCTTTAAAAAAATTAGACCTTAACTGGTTAATCGTCTCGTTTGTATTACATGCAACCGCTGAAAAGTTGATTGCAGGTAGTGATGAAAATGAAAATTTTCCTCAGCGCGTGAAACAGTTAGAGCAAGAATTAACGGTGACACAAGAATCATTGCAAACGGTGATTCAAGAGTTGGAAACGGCTAATTTTGAACTGCAAGGTTCAAATGAAGAATTGCAAATTTTTAATGAAGAGTTGCAGTCTTCTAATGAAGAGCTACAAACGACCAATGAAGAACTACAGTCTACCAATGAAGAGTTACAGTCGACAAATGAAGAGCTTTTAACCGTCAATGATGAACTGCAGCAAAAAAATATTTTGCTGAGTAGACTTGCGGAAGATTTTAAAAATCTTTATACCAGCGCGGGCATTCCTTTTTTGATTTTAGATGAGAATAACTTTGTTACACGCTTTCATCCAGAGCTTGTTGCGCTATTAAATATTGATAACTTGTCTGTTGGTGCTCATTTAACCAATATTGCTTTCCCGTTAGCAATGCCTTTCCTTCTGGATAAAATAGATAAAGCCATACGCTCTGAAAATATCTATTCGGAGGTTATTGATTTGAGTGGGAATACCTATAACCTCACTATTCGGCCATTTTACAGTCAGAAGCAATTGGTGAGCGGGACGATATTTACTTTTGTGGATATTTCTGAGCACACTTTGTTACAAAAGGCATTAAAGAAGAGCCAAACATTCTTAGCGAATTTGTTTGATAACCTCGGCAGTGCAGTTATCACAATTGATATGGATGGGAAAATAACAAGCTCAAATCAAAATGCTGTCGATATGTTCGGTTATTCACATGATGATATTATTGGCTTGCCTGTTGAAAAAATTATGTCACAGGGCACAGGAGAGGCAATTAGTGCTTACTTGAAAACTGGGCGACCTTCATTCATAGATGACCTGAGGCAAGGAGCGGGTATTCGTCATTCTGATGAAGTTTTCCCCTTTGGTTTGCATTTGTCAGAAATGAAGCAAGAAGGGGAAACGACATTTTCTGCAATTTTTGAGGATTTAACTGAAAAAAGAGCCTTAGAAAAGCAAGTGTCTGAACAGGAAGCTAGTGCCTATATTACTTTGAATAGCATTCATGATGCGGTTTTAAGACTAGATTCAGAATGGAATGTCATTTATTTGAATCAGGCTGCAAAAACATTGATTGTTACTGATGATAACGATGACTTAATCAATCAGCCGATTAAACAAGTCTTGCGCTTGTTTGACGAGAGCTCTCTATCTCCGATTAACCTAGAATCTTGTCTTGAAAATGATTCTGAACAGGTTGCCATTTTAATTTGTAATGAAGATAAAAAATTCGTCGAGTTTCAAATATCTGCTTTTGGTGTGCTGTCTGAATTAGATTTAACGGGTTATGTACTTGTATTGCGTGATGCGACTGAACGAAAGCAGATTGAGAAAAAAATTCAATGGGAAAACATGCATGACCCACTGACGGGGTTAATAAACCGAAACGAACTATTAAACCGTTTAGAGCAGGCGATCATAAAAACACAGAAATTTGACCAAACTCATGCCTTATTATTTTTAGATTTAGATCAATTTAAAGTGGTCAATGATACCTGTGGACATTTAGCCGGGGATGAGCTCCTTAGGCAGTTATCTCACGATTTAAGCAGTACCGTACGAAGCCGTGATGTGCTGGCTCGTTTGGGTGGTGATGAATTTGCCATATTGGTGGAAAATTGTCCGGTAGAGCAGGCTGAATACATTGCTGAAAATATACTCAAAAAAATAGAATGTTTTCGTTTTACCTATGATAATAAGCTTTCCTGAATTCAAGTCATAAGTGCATGACCGGTTAAATTTTCTTGTTTAATGCCAGTGAGCTCTTCAAAAGCCTCATAAGGTGTTTTGTAGCCTAAGCATTTTCTTGGCCGGCTATTTAATTTGTGAACTGCCGCGAAC
>JABHHM010000177.1 GCA_018671575.1 Methylococcales bacterium
ATGGAACAGTTGAAGATCGAACAGGCCTACAAAAAGAAGCAGATCAGTTGACTCAAGAAATTTCAAGAATCATCCAAACAACCACTTTTAATGGAACCAGCTTATTTGATGTTAACGGCACGTCCAGTTTGACTTTCCAGGTTGGACAAGATGGAACGGCCAATAACCAAGTCTCTTTAACTTTAAGTGGCATGACAGGTGGTTTAATCTCAGCATTTGCCTCTTCACTGACTGCAACAGGTACTGTTAATGTGAGTTCAGCCTCAAGTGCAAGTGCGGCATTGGTTTCTCTTGAAACAGACATTGATGATATTTCAAAGCAACGAGCCACTTTTGGTGCATTACAAAATCGTTTTGAATCAGTCATCAGTAACTTACAAAATTATTCAGAAAACTTATCGGCTTCAAGAAGCCGAATCATGGACACTGACTTTGCCTCTGAAACAGCGAGCTTGACCAAAGCGCAAATTTTGCAACAAGCCTCAACCTCCATTTTAGCTCAAGCCAATCAGCTTCCACAGTCAGCGCTTTCTTTACTCGGATAGTAGTTGAAACAAACGTAGTTACATAACAGTAATCCCCAACTTGTTATGATTTGAGCCCTTATTTTTAAGGGCTTTTTTTTATTCTATTTTTAGCCCGATGAATTGTTTAGGTTTAATTACCGTCCCCAACTATAATTAAAAAGACATTAATTTTTTTCCTCCCTGCCAATCAAATGATCTTTACAAACTTTTTAAATTCATGGCTTAATAAACGTATTCCGATTGCCCGCCAGGTCACTCTGGATTATAAAAAAATTTTTGTCTTCCCGACAAAATATGGATTCCTATATTCTTTGATGCTGGCATTGATGCTAATTGGTTCAATCAACTATGCCAAAAGCTTGGGTTATGCTTTAACTTTTTGGTTAGCAAGCATTATTTTATTGGGAATTATTCATACTTACAAAAATTTGCTTGGGTTAACCATACAGCCAGGCAAACAAATGGCGGTATTTGCTGACCAAGAAATCACGCTCAATCTGAATATTATTAAACACTTTGAAAACAATCGTCATGATTCGATTATTTTTAAATATGGACAATCTGCTCGTCAGCTTTCATTGATTAATCAAACTAGTCAACAAATTCAGCTCAGACTTCCCGCACAAAAAAGAGGACGATTTCAACCTGAGCGAATACTCATTGAAACCTACTATCCACTAGGCCTAATTCGTGCATGGAGCTGGATAAAATTGGACATTCAAATTCTAATCTATCCCGCCCCATTAAAAAATGATGTGCTTAAATACGAAATTGTCCAACAAAATAATGAAACAAGTCGTGGACAATTGATGACAAAAGGCGGTGATGAGTATTACGGCATCAGAGATTATCAAAATGGTGATAATTTAAGACACGTTGCGTGGAAAAACTATGCCAAATCACAAAAACTTTCAACCAAATTGTTCGTTAATCATGCCTCTCCAAGTCGTGATATACATTGGCAAAATTTTCATGACAATAATATCGAATCATTACTTTCTAAAATGACTTATTGGGTCATTGAATTAAGCAAACAAGGCAAAGAATTCAGTTTAACACTGCCTGATAATTCTCATCTAAAACAAGGTTCTGGAACATCACATGAAACAAGCTGTCTTGAAGCATTGGCAAATTATTGATGATTAGCTTCCAAATCAGAAGAAATGGCTTGTTTTGGATCATATTAGCGCAATTGATCATTTTGCTGACTCATTTTTCCAGACTGCCATTCAGTCTTATCTTTTTTTGCTTGTTTTGTGTTGGCGTTAGAACAGCTATTTATTACGATAAAATAGATTACCCAAAAACCCTCATCAAGTTTTTATGCATCACATTGGGTCTCATTTTAACCATTCAGGAATACCACTCAATCATTGGCGTTGAACCAGGTGGAACATTATTAATCATCAGCAATTTTTTAAAACTGATTGAAATGAAACAAAAACGGGATATTTACATCACCATCATTTTAGGTTATTTCACCATTTTATCTGGCTTTTTATTTTCACAAACCATCAGCACAGCACTGTTAATGATTATCGCCACGGTCATAATGACGGCAGCACTCATTGGAGTTAACCAATCAAACTCACGTTTCCAGCCTTTCTTTGCCATACGTTATGCGGGAATCATCGTCTTACAAAGCGCACCGTTAATGCTACTCTTATTCATCTTTTTCCCAAGAATTCCTCCTTTATGGAATATTTCACTGGATGAAACAAGAGCGCAAACAGGTTTTTCTGACAGCATTTCTCCTGGCGATGTTTCCAATCTAAGCCAGTCCTCTGCCTTAGCATTTAGAGTCAAATTTGACTCACCCATTCCCGACCAGTCAAAACTGTATTGGAGAGGTCTAGTATTGTCTTCGTTTGACGGCAGATCATGGCGACGACTAAGTTACTCAATTGATAAAAGACGGGGCAATGAACCCAGTCAATATTGGGAAAATCAAATTTTGCAAAGTGATTCAGAAATAAATTATACCGTCACCTTACAACCGATGAATAAGAAATGGCTATTTACCTTAATGATGCCGTCTATCACGCAAAACAATCTGATTTTCAGATCCGATTTCACCACCATCACTGAACAGCCAATTCGCAAATTATTTCAATACCAACTGACTTCAAATCTTAATTTTTATTCATCGGGACAATTGACTTCACAACAAGCTGAAATTGAAACACGCTTACCTCAATGGTCAAATCAAAAATCCATAGAATTTGCCCGACAGCTTTATCAAAAATCCAACAATACTGCTGATTATATTGACAAGATATTAAATCACTTCACCACAGAACAATTTTATTACACCTTAAAACCACCTTTTCTTGGGAAAAACTCCGTTGATGACTTTTTATTCACCTCAAAAAAAGGATTTTGTGAACATTATGCCAGTAGTTTTGCATTTTTAATGCGGGCGGTTAACATACCTGCCAGAGTTGTAGTGGGTTATCAGGGAGGGGAAATCAATCCACTGGGAGACTATGTTGTCGTACATCAATATGATGCTCATGCATGGAATGAAGTCTGGATCGAAAACCGTGGCTGGGTTAGATTTGATCCAACAGCCGCTATTTCACCAACACGTATCGAAAAAGGCATTGAGCAAGCTGTTTCAAATGAAGATAGTTTTTTGGAAAATGATTATTTATCACTGTCCCGTTACAAATCAAACAACCTCATTAACTCCATCAGGCTCTATCTTGATTCCGCCAACTATCTATGGAATCAATGGGTCGTCAATTATAACACCCAAAAACAACTGGATTTTTTTAAAAATTGGTTTAAAGGTTTCACCAGAGAAACCATCATTTTATTGTTAGGCATTTTCATCAGTTGCACCACCCTATTATTGTCCTATTTTTTCATTTTAAAACTTAAACCAAAATCTGTTGACCCATTAACCAGAGACTATTTACATTTTTGCAAACAATTAAACAAAAAAGGACTTCATCGCCTCGAAATTGATACACCTCAAACTTTTGCAAATAAAATCATCTTAAAACACCCCGAATTAACCGATCGTATTAATTATCTCACCTACTTATATAATGAAACTCAGTACGGCAATAAGAAAAATAATGATGATAAAATCAAGCAGGCAATGAAACGTATTATCAAAAAGATACACAAACAATCTTAAAAATCTTCATTAGAAAAAAACACCAATTTAATGTATAGTTCTCGTCATTAAACCCCTAACCAACACAAATATTGAGGTAAATTAATTTTATGATAAATGTAAAAGACTGGATTGTTGGCTGGCAACGCATGTTTTTGGCTTGTTTTGAGTGGTTACCCGAACTCAAAGACAAGGAAATCCTTAAAATTGATATCATATCAGGTATCACAGTTGCACTGGTCTTGGTTCCACAATCAATGGCCTATGCTTCACTGGCTGGATTGCAACCTCAATACGGTTTATACGCATCATTTTTACCTGTCGTCATTGCCGCCATCTTCGGCTCATCAAGACAATTAGCCACGGGACCTGTTGCCGTTGTCTCATTAATGACTGCATCCGCATTATCCAGCTATGCCGTCACACCTGAAACCTATGCAATCTATGCTGGCTTATTGGCACTCATTGTTGGTGTATTTCAATTAAGTTTGGGTCTACTCCGACTGGGAATTCTGGTTGATTTTCTCTCACACCCAGTCGTCGTCGGCTTCACTAATGCTGCCGCCATCATTATCGGAACCTCTCAAATTGGTAAATTATTTGGCGTTGACCCCACAAAAGTTACTGCATTAAATGAAAGCACAGGTGCAACACATACCTATGAAAAAGTCTGGAACACCTTAAACATAGCAATTGACAACAGTCATTTTTATACCATATTGATGGCAGTTTTAGCCTTTGCCATCATGATTTTTCTAAAACGAAATTATCCAAAAATTCCAGCAGTATTAACAGCTGTAATCGTTACCATCATCGTATCAACCGTGACTGATTTTCAAGGAGCTGGTGGCTATGTTGTTGGCCACATCACTCCAGGATTGCCATCAATTCGTATTCCCGATCTTGCTGAAAATTGGCAAATCATCAAAGATTTATTTTTTATAGCCGTCACCATCTCTCTCATTGGTTTCATGGAAGCCATTTCCATTGCCAAAGCCATGGCCGCTCAAACCAGACAAAGATTAGACCCAAATCAGGAATTATTTGGTCAGGGACTATCAAACATCACCTCCTGCTTGTTTCAAGGTTATGCCGTCTCAGGCTCATTTTCTCGATCAGCGGTTAACATCAGTGCTGGTGCGGTTACAGGATTTTCCAGTGTTGTTACTTTTTTAGTGGTCGGCGTTACCTTAATGTGGTTAACCCCCTTACTGTTTAATCTACCCTTAGCAACATTAGCTGCTGTTATCATTATGGCTGTTATCAATCTGGTTAAAGTCAGCCCCATTATCCATGCTTGGAAAGTTCAAAAAATGGATGGTGCTGTTTCAATCATCACTTTTCTCTTAACTTTATACGTTGCACCACACCTGGAAATGGGTTTGGGTGTTGGTTTAATTTTATCCATTAGTTTTTACATTTTCAGAACCATGCGTCCCAACTTTGCAGAATTATCAATGCACCCTGATGGCACTTTACGTGATGCCAAACAACACAACTTAAAAACCTGTGATGCCATCACCATTTTAAGATTTGATGGAACATTATACTTCGCCAACGCAGGCTTTTTTGAAACCAGAGTTCTGGAAAACCTAGCTGAAAAACCTATGTTAAGATATTTAATTATTGACGCTGAAGGCATGAATCAAATGGATGCTTCTGGTGAAGATATGCTGTGTATTTTAAATGAACGATTAGAAAGTGCTGGCGTTATTTTATTAATAGCACGAGCCAAAAAACAACTCTATGATGCACTTGATAATTCAGGTTTTATCAAAGAATTGGGTAAAGAGCATTTTTTCAGACGACGAGGTGATGCACTTAAATTTGTCGCAGACAAAATGGGTGAAACAGTTGCAATGTGCTCACCATTAATCACCATTCCTGGCAGTGAAACTGAAACACCAAACAAACCCACGCCCGTTATCAGTGAAAATATCACCCAAAAAGAGCCAGGCAACACCAAACCTCAAACAACCATTGAGAAAAAAACTGATACTAAACAAGCTGCAAAAGAGAGCAACACCAGCAATCAGAATTTTTCTCAATTAAAAATGCCACAATACTTAAAAAGAGGTCCAAAACAGGAAGAATTATTACCTGTTTTATTCTTAAATAATGTTGATGAAGGTGATTATACCAGTGCATTGAAAACAATGCTGAATGATGATCAAACAATTGACTCCATTGACAACCTAAAGAAAACAATGAGCAATTGGAACAAAGACTTTAAAGAATGGGTTGAACGACCTCTTGCCGACTTAAACTACGTTTATTTATGGGCAGACAGTATCGACTTTAAGCTTTTTTCAAACAATTCAAAACAATCTATTTTACTGTTAATGGGTGTTAATACTGACGGTAAAAAAGAATTGATAGCTCTTGAAGAAGGCGATGCATCATCGGTCAAAGACTGGACACGATGCCTTGAAAATACCCAAAAAAGAGGATTATCCGTAGCCAAACTGGCAATATCAAATAGTGAATCTGGTTTCTTTGAAGCAGTCGAACAGCTAATGCCAAAAACAACCTGCCAGCACTGCTGGTCTTATAAAACAGATTATTTACTGGCGCAACTACCCAAAGCAGAACACACAAAAATCAAAAAATCTTTACGTGACATTTGGACTTGTGAAACAAGAGTAGCTGCAAGCAAAGCCTATACCGCAATGACCAATAGCTTAAAAGGTCACAAAGATGCTAAAGATACAATGTCAGCCTGTAGGACACAAATGTTGAATTACTATGATTTCCCTACACACCATTGGCAATTTATTCGCTCTACAACCTTACTTGAATCGATATTTACCTCAGTCTTACCCAAAAAGAATGAGCAACGGCAATCAACAAAAGACCAAAACACATTGCTATCAATGATTGGTCAATTATCTAAAGTTGCTGAAAATCGGTCAACCAAAGTCAAAGGATTTAAATTGTTAGCCGAAGTCAGCAACGGTGTGAAATTTAAAGACGGTCAATCAGTCTCTAAATAATCCCTAAAGGTGACTATTCAAAACCCCAAAGCCACCAACCAATTATTCAAATCAGTTGGTGTGCTTTTGATCTTAACCAATAGTGCTTGCAATACGACACAAACAAAGCCATTCAGTAACAGTATTACTCCCGTCAAATACATCCCTCATCAAAAAGGTGCAAACCCAGACCAACCCTACGGTTGGCTAACAACCGACAAAGAAAATGCCGAGGCTTTTCAAGTCAGCCTGAGCCAAAAAATATTTAATAAATTACAACAACAGTCAGGAAAAACATCAAGAAATGATGCTCTATTTAAATTTGCAGAAAACAAAGTAATCAAACAAGGATTTTGCAACAAGCAAGCGCAAACCGTTTCACGCACCTATAAACAAGATCATATTGAGTTGATTGTTAAATGCTTAGATAAGGCAACACGCAATAAATAAAATACCCATATTGCGCAGAAATTTTGTTTGTCTTTTTACAGGGGGAAAAGTAAGTAGGTGACCATAATTATATTAACATTTTCACTCAATATTTTCCGCCCTTTGGTGTTACTACTCTGACCGAATAGACCTCTATGCAATCAGAGCAGTAACACCAAAGGTCAAAAAATCTTGAGCGAAAATTTTGTTAAGATAATTATGGTCACCTACTTAGTTAAAAATAGAGTTAAAAAGCATTAAACTTGTCACCCATAGCGTGTTTTAGATTCCATTTTTTGGTGGTGTCTAAGGCACGTTCAAGTACAATTAATTTTTGGACTGTATTTGTTTTAAAATACTCTACTGTTTCATTTGCAATAATTACATCTAAACAGATTAGAGTTTCTTTGTCTCCATCGGTGGCAAGTAGAATTTCATTTTTCTTAAATTCCTCTTGCATGGTTAAAGTATAATTGAGTTTAAAACTATTTTTGATGAGTATTTCGGTGATCAATTCCTCTTTATTAAACAGTGAAACTAATTGTGCTTCTTTGTCATTGATGTATTGTTTAATCAATTCAATATTTTCTGCTTCTGTTTTTTCAGGGTCTGGAGCAAATTCAACTCTTGGGAAGTTTGATTTTTGCAATTTGAATACTTTGAAACCTAAACCTTTTAATTGCTCTTGTTTACTTTCTTGCTTGCTGACTAAATCAGGAATTGCCTCGTTCTTTTCTTTAATAATTTTTTCAACCACTCGTTTGTTGCGCTCAATAGTGACGTTGCTTATTTTTTTGTAACCTACTTTGTAGGCTTCACTTTTTTCGTCTGTTTGCTCTGGCAACTGTACTAAAATGTATTTCCTGTTTCCGCCACCCTCTTTATTGAGTTCTGTTATGGCTTGTCCCGTTGTTCCTGAACCTGCGAAGAAGTCTAGAATAATATCATTTTCATCCATTGACAGCTTTGATATTTGACTTAATAATCTTACTGGTTTTGGAGTATCAAATGAAGGTGACTGCAATAAGTCTTTTATTTCTTTTGTTGCTTCTTGATTATCGCCAACGGCTGACCTTAACCACAGTGTTGAAGGAGTCACACCTTGCTTTACTTCTGATAAAAACTTTTTCAAAGAAGGCACATTGCTTCCATCATTACCGAACCAAATTCTATTTTCTTTTACTAATTCCCTAAACTTATCTTCTGAAGACACCCAACATCTACTTGCAGGAGGATTAACAATTCTACCTGATGGTGTTTCTATTGGATAATCGTAAGCAACATTATATGTCTTTACAGAAAAATCAACAGCCTTCCAGTTACCCCTTGGATCATTATCACGATTTGTGTATCTATCATTTTGTTCTTTCGTTCGGTTTAATAAGTTTATTTCCCAACCAACATCTCCATTAGTCTTTTTGTTTTTCGCATAACAAATAATATGGTCGTGCATTTCTGAAAAATATTTTGCATCATTTTGGGGGCTGTATTTTTTTTGCCAAATAATATTTGCTACGAAATTTCCCTCTCCAAAAACTTCATCACACAACTTTCTCAAATGATGCACTTCATTATCATCGATAGAGATAAAAATCACCCCATCCTCTTTTAATAGCTGTCTTGCAATGAGTAATCGGCTGTACATCATATTCAGCCAATTACTATGAAAACGTCCATCTGTATCTACATTGGAATCTATTTTATAGCCATTTTCCGTTATTTCGGCATCTTCCCAATATTCCGCTTTATCTTGTTTCCAACGATCAGAATACACAAAGTCTTTGCCTGTATTGTAGGGTGGATCTATATAAATGCACTTTACTTGCTCACGATAGCTATTACTTAATAGTTTAAGCACGGCTAAATTTTCACCTTCAATAATAAGGTTTTCGCTTGTCGCAGGATTTACACTTCTTGCTTCATCATAAACCAGTGTTGCATCCGTAGGGGTAAAGGCATCTCTTTTAGCATTGCTTTTGCCAAACCATCTAAATTCATAACGCTCAATTTCGTTGACATTTTGTGGGTCAACTAATTTTTTGAGTTCACCAATGTTCAGTTTGCCATCATTGGTAAAAAGGTCGGGCATTAACTGTTTTAATTGCTCTAATCGCTCTGAGTTCCAATCGTGCGATTGTACGTTTTCCATTGGATTTTTCGTATTTGGTTTATCGTTGCTCATTATGCTTCTTCAATTGTTGCGTTAATTAACTGTATTATCTGCAATTTCTCTAAAGCATGGATAGTCTTTAACAGGTGCTTTGTACTGTACTTCTACACCTAATGTGGCAAAATGCTTTACGGCACATTCTATTTTATAAATTTCACTTTCTTTCAATGCCTTTTTATCGTTAATGTCGTTTGTTCCTTTGGTTTCAATGACAAAGTAGAATTCACTTTCTTTTCCATCTCTTAAACTTTTTCGTTTCATTACAATGGCAAAATCGGGACTGTAATTTCCAATAGGTGTTGGGATTTTGTAGTAAGCAGGTAACTTCATAAAACAAATAATTTCATCATCTAAATCTGCTCCTAAAGCAAAAAGACTTTCAACATCACTATCAACTAACATTCTATTGTAAAACCCTCTATTGGGTGTATCTCTATAATCTGAATCATTGACTTGTTTTATAAAGTCATTAAATTCAAAAGGAAAAGCTTCGTCTGTTAAATGGTAATTTAACCCTCTTATCATCTCTTCCAGTTCAATATTTTTTATTAAAGCTACTGCTTGGTGAATAAAGCAAGGAGGATTTTTAACAAATTCGTTATGTTGAATATCCTTTAAAATCGTATAGGTTGCTGAATAACTCAAACCTGTGTTTTCACTTAACTCTTCCATTAAATCTAAAGAGGTAAAATGTGCTTTTAGCTGGTAGTTTTCTTTTCCACCAAACTCTACATCAATACCTTCTTCTGTAATTGCCTCAATGGTTCGACTACTTACTTCTGCCACATAATCAGCAATTTCAATTTTATTCAAAGCCTCTTTACTTCTTTTAATTAAAGAGGCTTCATCAAAACCTACGGTATAATCCGTTTTTTTTGCTAAAGCATTCCAAAAGCGTTTAAAGGATTTATTGATGGTATCATTTTCACTCCGCTTGAAGTGAACCTCATTTTGTTTTTCGCCTTTGTGCGTATGAGTCATCTCTGCACCCATTTTCCCTAGTCCGTAAACCTCTTTTATCTCCTCTTGATATTGGGTTACAAAGGTTTCGTAGGTTTCATTTGGAATGACTGTCAATTGATTAATTCTCTCATCATCACTGACATTTAATTTATCATAGATACGCTGTCCTTTGGTATCTACACAAATTCTTAATCCTCTACCAATTTCTTGGCGTTTTTTAATTTCAGAAAAAGAATTGCTCAATGTGGCAATGTTAAAAATATTAGGATTATCCCAACCAACGCCCAAAGCTGAGTGTGAAAAAATGAACTCGATTTTATTGGAAACCGAATCGCCATAACTGAGTAAGCCTTCCTTATCTTTTAAAATCGCATCAAAAATATCCTTATTTTTTCGCATTGAGGTTTCGTTGTCCGTAAACTCATTTTTTGTGGTTTTCGCAAAATAAGCACCTTGGATCATTTCAATATGCTCTACTGTTGGCTCTTTATTGTCGTTAAATTCAGGATAGTTTTCTTTGTATTTTTCGATAAAAAGATTTTTAATTATCGGGTCATCACTGACATAATTGGCAACTTTATCAATAAAAATAAGCGAAAGGCATTTTATACCTTTTTCTTGTAGTTTTTGTTTTTTTGTAAAGTGCCGAAGTATGAGCCATTCTAATTGTAAAGCCCAAATACTTTGCACATTTCCAGAAGCTTGTTTTTCAAAAACCTCAACACCATTATGAAAACTAACAGACCACTTTCCAGTCCTTAAACTTTTGTTTATTCTGCTAATCGAATATTTTAAATAACTTGGATTGTTCGTTACTTTTCCTAAGTTATCACCATCCTTTAACCATTTTGTGTTTTTAAATTCAAACTTCCCTTTTGCTAATTGATGCCAAGCTTTCATTTTGACTTGAATTGGGATTTTACCGTTTTTGGCTTCTGATAACTCCAGTTTTAAAGTGGCTTCATCATTCATTTCTGTAACGGTTAAAACCTCTATTTTTTTTACCAATCCTTGTTTGTAACTGTCATAAGGTGTTAAACGATAGATTTTATTTCTTGTGACTTTGTGAGTTGCCGAATATCTAATTTTAAATAGAGGATTGAGTTTGGCGATTTGCTTGATGGAGTTTGGTGTATCCATTCCCTCTTGTGGCTCATCCATTATGATGATTGGGTTTGTTCGTCCAATAGATTCAATAAATGGGATGTTTGCAAAAAGGTCTTCTCTTTTGGCTTGGTTCAAAATTTTGTCTTCTGAGTTAAAAGAAGCCAAGGTCATCACCATTATTTGAGGATGTTGCTCCTCTACAAAATGGGTTACTTTATTGAGTCGTTTACTACTGTATTCAAATACTTTTGGTGTGAATCCGTAAATTTCTTCCAGTTGTTTTTCAAAAATTGAAAGTGCACTCAAAACGCCTTGTCGGATAGCAACCGAAGGAACAAGGATAATAAATTTTGTAAATCTGTAATGTTTGAACATTTCGTAAATGGACTTAATGTAAACAAGGGTTTTCCCTGTTCCTGTCTCCATTTCAATGGTTAATTCTTTTTCGCCCCTGAGTTCTGCAATTTCTTCATCAATTCCGTTTTCGAGCAAAATGGATTTGATGTTTTCTGTTAATTGCTCATTTGAAAGTGTGCATATATTTGAACGAATACCATCAGCACAAGCATTATCAAATGTATTTTTGTCATTTCCATCAAATACATTCACAACCAATTTTATCGCAGTTTCCTGATATTCTAATAGTTCTAATTTTAATTCCATGTTATTTCGTGCCCATTCCTAACCATTCAGGTTACTATAAGTAGGTCACCATAATTATTGCCTTTTCAACATCCGTACAAGACTGGCTTTAATAGATTTATGTCGCTGATAGGCTGCATAATTAAGCCCTATAAAAGCAACCATAACAATGGCATATGAACTCCAGACATAAAAACCATAACCGCCCATATTCAAAAATTCGTGAATACTTTCAAACTTCATACAATCACCTCCT
Organism: Methylococcales bacterium; assembly: GCA_018671575.1. GTDB lineage: Bacteria > Pseudomonadota > Gammaproteobacteria > JABHGC01 > JABHGC01 > JABHHM01. Next base: position 12,191 of record JABHHM010000177.1, read on the forward strand.
TAACCCAACCTTTTCTTTTTTCTCTATTCAATACTTCATTACGAGTTTGCATTAAAATATAGGTCGCAAAAAACAAGTAATGAGCCAAAATCATCAACAATAATGGCCACAACATACTTGAATCAATAGAGGGTTGTCCCATTTTTGAAATGGTTGCCTTTTGATGCAAGGTATTCCACCAAATAACAGAATAGTGGATAATTGGGATATTCACCACACCGACCAATACCATAATACCACTCATTCGGTCGCCCAAATCTTTGTCTTCGATTGCTTGCTGTAGCGCAATAATTCCCAAATAAATAAAAAATAAAATTAATTCAGATGTTAAACGAGCATCCCAAACCCACCAAGCTCCCCACATTGGCTTCCCCCAAAGAGAACCAGTAACTAATGCAATTAAAGTAAAAACAGCCCCTATTGGCGCACAACTACGAGCCACCATATAAGCAATTTTTATTCGCCACACCATGGCTATAAATACTGAAACAGCCATGAACATATAGGCAGACATTGATAAAATTGCAGACGGCACATGCACATAAATAATACGAACACTTTCCCCCTGCTGATAATCTGGAGGAGAAAAAGCAAGCCCCCACCCGATTCCTGTCAGCAATACAACCCAACTAATTACAAAAAAATAAGGAATGAGTAGTGTGGCAAGATCATAAAAATATTTTGGCGATGCATATTTATGAAAACGTTCAAACATTTGAAAATCCTAAATTTATAAGCGCGTTTGTATGTATTCTGAAATTTTTTCTTTACCATCATCTTTAAATTTCACGAACCCCATTCCCAGATAAACTATTTCTTCAGATCCATAATGAATATAGACAACCTTACATTGAGCAATGACTTTATACATTTTTTCTTTAATAGAAAGACTGAATTCAACCTGAAATTTTTTACCTTTATCAGCGCTATATTCTGCTTGAACATATATACCACCTAAAGAAAGGTTTTTAATTCTAGCATAGGCCATCTTACCATTTGATTGGAGTATCCCAACCTTAACATCAGTTTTAACTCGGGGAAATTTTCTTTGTTCGTCAAAGGTACTATTTTCTGCTACTGAATTTTCAGGAGCAGTATTTTCATCAGCCATATTCTATCCTTTTCTATTTACCATAAAAGTATTTTCAACTAAAAAATGGTACTTTGTAGGGTTTATTAGAAATTTCACGAACCAACTTAGGTAATAAATAACCTGATAATCTCATCGAAATTTGGTGGTATACTTCTCTAATCTCTTCTTCTTCAAGATCAAAATGTATCGCCCCTTCTACCTTATCCATAGCATGAAGATAATAAGGGTATATATTATTTTCAAATAATTTTTCTGACAATGCCACCAACGCATCTGGATTATTATTAACACCCTTTAATAATACACTCTGATTCAACAAAACAAGCCTGGCTTCGCTTAATTTGTTTAACATAACACTAACAGAATCATCTATTTCATTGGCATGATTAATATGAAAAACAATAATCACTTTGAGTCGTGTACTACTGAATAAATTAACTAAAAACCTCGTCATTCGTTCGGGAATAATAATGGGTAACCGAGTATGTATTCTCAATTTTTTAATTTGAGGCTCAGACTCCAACAATTGTACCATCGATTGTAACTTTTGGTCGCTCACCGATAAAGGATCGCCACCACTCAAGATAACTTCATCTATGTCATTGTGTTGCTGCAAATATCGAGTTATTTGATGCATTTGTTTTATAGAAAAACTTGATTCAAGATAATTAAAATGACGTCTAAAACAATATCGACAGTGTACCGCACACGCCCCAGTCATTACAATTAACAAACGCCCATGATATTTATGTATCATACCGCTTCCTGCAATGGCATCAACATCCCCCACAGGGTCTTTAGTATACATTTTATTTAACAACAATTCTGCCTGAACAGGCAACAATTGTTTTAAAATAGGATCATCTACATCCCCTTTGACCATGCGACTCAGTAAATTTCTTGGAACTTTCAAATCAAAATTAGAAATTTTTGAATCATGATGACTCAAAAGATCAAAAATATCTGGCGCTAACTCTAATAAATCACACAATTCTTTCGGATCAGTTATTGCATTTGACAGTATTTTTTGCCATGCTTTGTCCTCTGTTTTTTGGGTTTTAGACACAATACTCATAAGCAATTCCAGTTAAAATAGTTGGCAATACCGAACATAACGCCTCACATCGTGGTAAAAATACTAATAGACACATAGTCAAGATTGATTTTTAAAACCACGGATGAACACTGATATTTACGCATAGAAAAAACACAGTTTCTGAAATTTTTATTTTAACCATAAAATTTTTCTTCATGCACTTTATGATTAAATAAATAGTGTTCATTTGTGGCTCTTTTAAACTTTGTTTTTCCAATACTTTACAATCATAGAGAAAATTAATGGCAAGTTACAGCACAAATGAATTCAAAGGTGGTCTAAAAATTCTTATTGATAAAGACCCATGCTCAATCATTGAAAATGAAATTGTTAAACCTGGCAAAGGACAAGCATTCAACCGTGTAAAAATTAGAAATCTAAAAACAGGCAGAGTGATTGAACGAACGTTCAAATCAGGTGAGTCTGTTGAAGCCGCTGATGTCATGGAAACTGAAATGCAATACTTATACTCTGATGGGGAATTCTGGCATTTCATGGATCAAGAATCTTTCGAGCAAACTTCAGCCGATAAAACAACGGTTGGTGAAGCCTATAAATGGCTGAAAGACCAAGATATTTGTACCCTACTCCTCTGGAATAATGCGCCCATCAGTGTTGAACCCCCTAATTTTGTCACATTAGAAATCACCGAAACAGACCCTGGCTTGAAAGGTGACACCTCAGGAGGTGGCAACAAACCTGCCACATTACAAACTGGAGCAATTGTCAAAGTTCCTCTTTTCATTCAAATTGGTGAAATTATTAAAGTAGACACTCGGTCAGGTGAATATGTCTCTCGCATCAAAGAATGATCCTAACGACTCACAACCGTCATCTTTCACTCCAACTCTGCGTTATTTTCACACTCAAATGGTCACATATTAATTATATGCCCCCATTTTCCGTGCGAACATGCTTTGAACTGGAGCAAAATATAAATGGTGTGAGTAGCCACCAATGATCAAACATTCATCATGGACACCATCAGCCAGTTCTAACACACTAAAAAAGAGATCAGATACATTACACACCATCCGATCTTTTTTTTACAACAGAAATATTTACGAAGTCGAAACTCCTTTACTATCCCAGTATTCAGTCACCGATCCCCACATTGACTCAATTTCAAGCAAACTGTATCAGGCAACATATTTTTTACAAACCTCTCCTGAATTCTTCATGAAACGTCTTCTGGCATCAAATAGTGATTCTATTTTTCAAATATGCAAGGCTTTTAGGCATGAACAATCCAGCCCAACTCATTCTGCAGAATTTACCATGCTCGAATGGTATCATATTGGTATAGACTATCATGCATTGATGAGTGAGGTTGAAGCGTTAATAACACCTTTACTGTCACAATCTATAGACGTAAAAAAATACAGCTATCAAAGTATCTTTTTCACTTATTGCCAACTGAACCCATTAAATTGCTCCATTCAACAGTTAGAACAATTTGTTGTTAATAATATTTCTGAAGTACAGCAGGCTGAAAATTTCTCCAGAGATGACTGGTTAGATTTAATCATGGCATTATTTATTCAGAAAAATATGCCCGATAATCAATTAATTTTTATTTTTGACTACCCTGCCTCACAAGCTTCTTTAGCTCAATTATCATCGATCAACCCTTTGGTTGCAGAACGATTTGAGTGTTTTTTCAATGGCATTGAACTAGCCAATGGCTTCCAGGAATTACAAAATGCCGAAATACAACAAGAACGCTTCAAAGAAAACCAAAATACTCGACAACACAATAAACAGCCAGCCATGGATATTGATATCCACTTTCTTCAAGCACTACAACATGGACTACCTTTTTGTTCAGGTGTCGCTTTAGGAATTGATCGATTGATGATGATTATTCTGAACAAACACAATATTGAAGAATGCATGAGTTTTTCCGACATTTAAACACATAAAACATATGATTTTTTATTATTTTAGTTACACTTAAATAAATAACCATGATTATTTTAGTAAAATTTTCTGAGCAAGTTTTTGACCTTAGCTATTGCGCCCTAATTGCATAGAAGCCTATTCGGTCAAAATCGGAGTGCCTAAGGGCAGAAAATATGCCTGAAAATGTTAAAATAAGGGGTCATAAAATAAATAAACACCCAATATTGCGCAGGATTTTTGTTCATATTATTTGTTGCATGCCCCCTAAATTATGGCCAGCTACTTACAACCAATGATAATAATAAAAAGTAACTCATCATGGATTTAGCTTCATTTTTTGGAATTCTTTCTGGCTTAGCACTTATTTTCTCGGCCATTTTTTTAAATGGTAATATTGAGGACTTTATCAACGTCCCAGGCATCATGATTGTCATGGGAGGAACATTTGCCGCAACATTTTTAACATTTCCTTTCAAAGACGTTATGTCCGCTTTTAAAGCAGCGTTTTTTGTGTTTGCACGAAAGAAAGAAGACCCTAATGTGATGATTGCCACCATGGTTGATTTGTGTAACATCACCCGTAAAAAAGGATTGATTTCATTACAAAATGTCAAAACCCGATCTATTTTTCTTAAACGAGCCGCTGCCTTAATTTCAGACAGTTCTGACGAAGAAACCATTAGAGCCACACTGAGAATTGAAATTGATTCATTAAAAATGCGCCACTATATTGTTCAAGAAATTTTTAGAAAAATGGCGATGTATGCCCCCTCATTTGGCATGATTGGAACATTAATTGGCTTGATTCAAATGCTGAGTAAATTAGATGACCCATCATCTATTGGCCCAGCAATGGCCGTTGCATTGTTAACCACCTTTTATGGGTCTTTACTCGCCACCATGATATTCCTCCCCATTGCAGGCAAATTGAAAACCCGTACAGTTGAACAAGTGGTTAATCTTGAAATTATCTTTGAAGGGGCCGTTTGTATTCTTAATGCCAACAGCCCAATGATGGTCTACGAACGCCTGTCTTCTTTCATCCCAAATAAAAGTCGTCGCCCCATGAAGTTTAAAGATACTGGAGGTGGCGGAGGTAAAGGTAAAAGAAAAGGTGGCGGTGGTAGCAGTGGCGGAATGCCGAGCTTAGGACTATAAAATAATGCACGAAGAACATAAAGATCAAATTTCAGAATTATTGGATGACCGTGATGAAAGCAACTCATGGCTCATTACCTATGCGGACATGGTTACATTACTTTTAGCATTTTTTATTGTTCTTTACGCAATATCTAATTTAAATATCGAAAAATTCAAACTTGCCATCTCATCTATTCAAAACACCATTCATGGTAGCGCCTCGGTTCAACTGGGCATTTCTGCCAGTATCCCAGAAGTTATCTACAAACCCATCAAATCAAAAAAACAAACAGAGGCTGAAAAAATACTTGAAGACCTTCAGGAAGTTATTGAAAACAAAACTTTAGAAGACCAACTGGATGCCTACATAGAAGAAGCACGTATCATCATACGCATTAAAGACCAACTTATATTTTCATCAGGATCTGCCACTCTAAACCCGACTGCAATCCCCATATTTGATTCAATTATAGAACTAACGGATAGCTATCCAGATTACGACATCAATATCAAAGGTCACACAGACAACATTCCGATCAACACCATTCCTTTTCCATCAAACTGGGAACTATCTGCCATTCGTGCCACTTCTGTCCTGCGCTACTTTATTGGCAATGGGGTTGATCCTATGCGTCTAACAGCAACAGGATATGGAGACTTAATGCCATTGACAGGAAATGACAGTAATTACAATAGAGCAATCAATCGTCGAGTCGAATTTGTGTTAGAGAAAAATACCAATAAATTTAGTAAAAAAGAAGACATTGAGATTTCTATTGAGAGATAAGGAATGGGCACGAAATAACTTCCCGTTCTTGGTTTCATATTTATTTTAAATTCAAATGATCTGATTGAATAAAAGTGTAG
>JABHHM010000365.1 GCA_018671575.1 Methylococcales bacterium
CACGCAATAAATAAGCTACCCATATTGCGCAGAATTTTTGTTGGTCTTCTTTGCCATAAAAATAGGCGTGTAGTCATTCTACTCAACTGTTTTTGTGGTAAAGGAGACGGACAAAAAGACCAGTAAGATGAGTGGCTTATTTATTTCGAGTTGCCTCAAACCCAAATATTGTAAAATCAAAACTAAGCAGAGACTTAATGATATGTTAAGCAAAGAACTTGAATATACATTAAACCAGGCAATTCTTGAGGCCAAAGAAAAAAATCATGAATTTATGACGGTAGAGCATTTGCTAAATGCTTTGCTTGATAACCCATCGGCAAATGCCGTACTCAATGCTTGTGGTGCAGATATTGATAAACTCAGAGTTGATGTTAAAGATTTTCTTGAGGGCACCACTCCTGTTTTATCATCCGATGATACTCGCGAAACACAACCCACCTTAAGTTTTCAACGAGTCTTACAAAGAGCTATTTTTCATGTTCAGTCATCGGGTAAACGTGAAGTCATGGGAGCCAATGTTCTGGTTGCAATTTTTAGTGAGCGAGAATCTCAAGCAGTTTACTTACTCTATCAACAAGGCATCAATCGGTTAGACATTGTTAACTACATTTCTCATGGTTTATCAAATATTGAAGATGATAATTCAGAGGATAAAGCTTCGCAAAAGAATAACGAAGAGGATAGTGAATCACAAAAAACTGCCTTACAAAAGTATGCCACCAATCTCAATGTACTGGCAAAATTAGGTAAAATTGATCCCTTGATTGGTCGAAAACATGAACTTGAACGCTTGGTACAAATATTATGTCGTCGCAGAAAAAACAATCCGTTACTGGTCGGTGAAGCAGGCGTGGGTAAAACAGCCATTGCAGAGGGTCTTGCATGGAAAATTACCGAACAGGATGTGCCAGACATTATTGCTGATGCCATTATTTTTTCATTGGACTTAGGCTCTTTGGTTGCGGGCACTAAATATAGGGGAGATTTTGAAAAAAGATTAAAATCAGTTATTGCTGAGCTTGATAAAATTCCAGACTCAATCCTATTCATCGATGAAATACACACCATCATTGGCACTGGCTCTACATCGGGGGGTGTTATGGATGCATCCAACTTGATCAAACCAGCCTTAAGCTCTAGTGGGTTTCGCTGTATTGGTTCGACGACGTATCAGGAATACCGTGGTATTTTTGAAAAAGACCACGCTTTAGCCAGAAGATTTCAAAAGATAGACATCAATGAACCCAGTATTGATGAAACCATCAAGATTCTAAAAGGCTTAAAACCAAAATACGAAGAACATCACGAAATAAAATTCTCCAACGGCGCACTCACTACCGCTGCAGAATTATCGGCAAAATACATTAATGATCGACACTTACCCGATAAGGCCATTGACGTCATTGATGAAGCAGGAGCAAACCAACAACTCAAGTCAAAAACTAAAAAGAAAAAGAACATTGGCGTTCACGATATTGAAGTAGTTGTTGCAAAAATGGCTCGAATTCCTGCTCAAACAATCTCTTTATCTGAAAAAGACGTATTGAAAACACTTGAAAAAAACCTCAAACATGTTGTTTTTGGGCAAGACGAAGCCATTGGCGCACTGACCACGGCCATCAAAATGTCGAGATCGGGCTTAGGTCCTATTGAAAAACCTGTTGCCAGCTTTTTATTTTCTGGTCCGACGGGCGTCGGCAAAACTGAAATCTCAAAGCAACTCTCTCAAATCATGGGCATTGAATTAATTAGATTTGATATGTCAGAATACATGGAACAGCATACCGTTTCCAGGCTCATCGGTGCACCACCAGGTTATGTTGGATTTGATCAAGGCGGATTATTAACCGAAGAAATTAACCAGCATCCCCATGCCGTTTTATTACTGGATGAAATCGAAAAAGCACATCCCGATGTTTTTAATTTACTTCTGCAAGTTATGGATCACGGCACATTAACAGACAATAACGGCAGAAAAGCGGATTTTAGAAACATCATCTTAATCATGACAACCAATGCAGGCGCCCATGAAATGAGCCGCCCATCCATTGGTTTTGCAGAACAAGATCATTCCACTGATGGCTTTGAAGCCATTAAAAAAGAATTCACGCCTGAATTCAGAAATAGAATTGATGCCATCATTCAATTCAAATCACTATCAACTTCAACCATTATCCATGTCGTCGACAAGTTTATCATTGAACTGGAATCTCAATTATCTCAGAAAAAGGTAGAAATACAGGTCGATATCGATGCTCGAGAATGGCTGGCTAAAAATGGTTACGATGAAAAAATGGGTGCTCGTCCTATGACACGACTCATTCAAGAAAAAATAAAACAACAATTAGCGGAAGAAATTTTATTTGGAAAACTGGAAGATGGCGGTGAAGTCAAAATCAACGTTGAAAATGATGAATTGGTGTTTGAATTTAATAATCAGGCATGAAATAACAAGGAATGGACACGAAATAACTTCCCGTTCTTGGTTTCATATTTATTTTAAATTCAAATGATCTGATTGAATAAAAGCGTAGGAATAGTCACTCTATTTTGAGCTTTTATGATTGAATATCATTTGAAAGTGAAGTGAAGATGGAATTAAGAACGGGAAGTTTTTCGTGCCCATCCCTTAAAATCTTCGAATTAACATCTACAATCTTTATATAACAATAATAATATCGTCACTATTCAGATATTTTTCAAATCACTAACCAATCTAAATAGTTACATAAATCAAAACAATGACTCAATTTGATCGGAGATAAACTTTATGCTTGCATTCATTCGTAGGCTTTCAATAAAACAAAAAATTCTTGGCGGAATGACAATGGTTATTGTGTTACTTGTCATCGTCACCATCACAGTCTTGATTAGTTTGAATCTAATTAAGACACAAGTGAATCAAATTGTGACCAAAATCCAACCAACCGTCATTAGCTCATTGACACTGGCTGACCAACTGGATAAAACAGCCAGTTCAATCGCCTATTATCTACTCAGTAAAGAACCAATACATAAAAAAGCTTATCTGGAAGGTATTGAAACAATCAACCTGCAACTTCGTCGCCTCAGAAATATGCAGAATATTCAGGAGAATCATTTATACAAACAAACCGTCAATGAACTTTCTAGAAAAATAAAGAAATTCAATACGTTCAAAAAAAACCTGATTGGATTAGCTGAAAATGGCCTGCTTAATGTCCCTGCCCGTCAATATGCCATTGACACCCTTAACCCCAACATGATCAATTCACTTCAACTACTACAGGAAATGATCAGTTCTGAATCGGAAGAAACCATCACGGCAGAACGTAAACCTTTATTATTGGATATTCAATCATTACGCTATGACTATTTACGAATGGTCAGTGAATATCGTGTCTTTTTAGCATTTAGAGATGCATCAAACCTGAAAAACTACAATTCTTATATTCAGTTAATCAACGAAGATATTGTTCAGGTTAATAGCCATAAAGAACTACACACGTTTGAAGAAGAAAATGCCATTGAACAATTTGAAAAAAACTTCACCGAGTTTAAAAAATCTTTCCAACAAATTGTAGCATTAAGTGAATCTGATAAATGGAGAAATGATTCCTATTTAATCAGAACAGAAATCGGGCCGTTGCTATCAAAAATTCAAATAATTCTTCAG
>JABHHM010000268.1 GCA_018671575.1 Methylococcales bacterium
ATGTTTACTATGACAGTTTAAATATGAATAGAGAGATAGAATATAAGGTGGCGGCATAATTTATGATAAGGGAATAAGAAATTAAAATAATCTGTCTTGACAGATTGGGGTGTTATATACAAAATGGTAAAGACTTTTGTTTGTCAATGCCATTCACGCCCACTGAATTATCTTCACTGGTTAATGAAATTACAGACCCACGTCGTCTTAGGAAATATGAGCGAGTTAATATTCCCAATGTAATCACTCAGTTACATTTGGATAGTGGTGATCTTGAGGGTGATATTGTCAATATCAGCGAAAATGGAATATTGTGTGATGTGACCAATAAAGAAGGTCTCAATAACGTTTTATCTGATATGAATATGTCGATATTTTTCCCAATGAAATATGATCATATGGTTATTCATAATGTATGGTGTAAATTATTGAGGATTGTGGTGTTAAGTTGGGGAGCACAAAATGTTCCAGAAAGGCTTAGGATTGTCTGGCAGTTTGTTGATATAGAAGACAATCAGGCAAATAAATTAAAAATAGTGGTTAATCAAGCCATTAAAGAGCAAGTGATCAAAAATAAATGAAAATAAAATGCTTCTTGGCACTGTTTTTTGCAATGGCATTGAGTGCGTGTGGTAGTAAACTTTATACGCCTTATAATCTGTTTAGTGATACCCATTTTAGATTTCAGAACTATATTCGCTGGAAAGAATATAAAACAGCATCAATCTATCTGCAAAAACAGTCAAATCAAAAAATTAATGATGAATATTTAGAGGCGTTAAAAAAATATAATATTACCAATTATGAAGATCAAGGCTGTGTTCCCGATGTAACAGGAGATATTATTAATTGTACTGATCTGATTAAATATCATCATGTGGATAGCGCATCAATCAAAACGCTAAGATATAACCAAAAATGGGTTTTCAATGCGGATAGCAAAGTATGGTTGCTAGAATCTGGTTTGCCTGATTTTTATGCAAATTCAAATAAACAGAGTAAATAAGTTATTCAAGTTCAGACGCAACATCCTTCTCGAAGCTGGAAAGATTCATTTCTGGTCTACACTCATCCTCGTGTTTTCTCAATGTTATTATTGGGTTTTTCTGCGGGTTTACCTATTTTGCTGGTTTTTGGTTCATTGTCTTTTTGGTTGCGGGAAGCAGATGTCAGCCGATCTACCATCGGTTTTTTCAGTTTAGTCGGCTTGTTTTATGCCTTTAAATTCTTGTGGTCCCCTTTAGTTGATCGATTACCATTACCTTATCTGAGTAAAAAGTTGGGGCGAAGACGCAGTTGGCTATTAACCTCGCAACTTGTCATTATTTTTGCCATTTCTGGCATGGCAATCACTGATCCTTTGGTTTCTTTGACGCAGATGGCTATGTTTGCCTCACTTGTCGCCTTTGCTTCGGCAACACAAGATATTGCGTTAGACGCTTATCGAATTGAGTCGGTAGAAGTTGACTATCAGGCGGCTATGTCCGCTACTTATATGGCTGGTTATCGTCTGGCAATGATTGTGGCTTCTGCAGGTGTGCTCATGATTGCAGCTTGGGTTGATGTCAGTGAAAAAACGTACGAACAGTTTCCCTGGATGGTGGCTTATTTATCGATGGCGGTAATGATGATGGTGGGTGTTTTGACCACGCTGTTTATTACCGAACCTTCTGTTAAAATTGACGAAGCAACATTGCAGCGAGAAAAACAGATTGAAGCCTCAATTGAAAATAATGAGCATTTGCCAAAATGGCTAGTTTATCCTGCAACCTGGTTTGTTTTGGCGGCAATTAATCCATTTGTTGATTTTGTTGTGCGTTATCGATGGCATGCTGTTTTAATTTTATTGCTGATTGGCAGTTATCGGATTTCAGATATTGTCATGGGTATCATGGCAAATCCATTTTATGTGGATATGGGATATACCAAAGAAGAGGTGGCAACCATTACTAAAGTGTTTGGTGTGATTATGACCATTTCAGGTGCCGCATTAGGCGGTGTTTTAATGGCGCATATTGGCGTTTTACCTATCTTATTTTTAGGTGCGTTATTATCGGCAGTGACCAATTTGCTCTTCGCTGTGCTGGCGGGTATAGGTCATGATTTAACCTGGCTGACATTGGTTATCTCTATTGATAATTTAAGTGCAGGCATTGCGACGTCAGCGTTTATAGCTTATTTGTCGAGTTTAACCAATGTTTCTTATTCTGCCACACAGTATGCTTTGTTTAGCTCTGTGATGTTGGTCTTTCCCAAATTTATTGCCAGTTTTTCGGGAGTGGTGGTTGATGCAATCAGTTATCAATGGTTTTTTGTCATGACAACCTTGCTAGGCATACCTGTTATGCTGTTAATATTTCTGGCTTATCGTTATGTTCCTGTGCAGAAAAATTAAATTGCCCCATGTCTTACATATTATAAACATCTGAAAAACAAAGTTTTTTAATAATAGATGTTTTTTATTTTCACCATGAAGTGCATGAAGATATTGAA
>JABHHM010000382.1 GCA_018671575.1 Methylococcales bacterium
AATGGGATAATTTTTCCTTGCAAAATATGTTGTTCAAATTGAGGTGACTGTTTTAATATTTTACCTTTTTCATTGATGATTGCTGATATACCTGTGCTGGTTGCTCTAACCAGATAACGGCCTGTTTCAATGGCTCGCATTTGTGCCATTTCCAAATGTTGGTGAGGTGCTAATGAATGACCAAACCAGGCATCATTACTTGCATTGACCAAAAAAGAGGCTTTCGGTAAAGCTTTGATGATATCTTGTCCAAAGGCATCTTCATAACAGATTGACAATCCAATCCATTGGTTTTTAATGAATAATAAGGGCGACTCATCAGATGATCCTGTGCTGAAAGCAGACATCGGAATATGAAAATAAGACAAGATGGGCTTTAAAATAGAAGCCAACGGCATGAATTCTCCAAAAGGAACCAAATGTCTTTTTTTGTAAATATTGGCTGACTTTTCAGACAAATGTATCATGCTATTATAATATTTTTTCCTTTGATCCCCCCACACAGGTAAGCCAACCAATAATTCAGCATTTTTTCGTTGAGCATCCAAAATGAGTGGTTTGAGATAATTATTCTTCAATTGATCATAAAAGGCAGGTATCGCATTTTCTGGCCAGATAATGATATCAGCTTGTTGAATTTGTCGGGTTAAATCATCATAAAGAAGCATGGTTCGGTAACGTTCATTGGCTTTCCACTTTATTTTTTGTTCAATATTTGCTTGAATTAAAGCCACTTTTAGTGACTTTTTATCGACAGATGGTTCGACCCACGTCAACTGACCGACTGAAAACATCATGACAAAAAATAACAGTGATGGGATGGTAAAGATGACGTTTTTCACACTTTTAGGCAGTAAAAGGGTGGCTATCACTCCCGAAATAATGACGATGCAAAAACTCAGGCCATAAACACCCATCACACTCGCAATACCCGATAGATGATTATTGGTTTGACTATAACCGATGGTCAACCAAGGGAAACCCGTTAAAACCCAACCTCTGATCCATTCAAACAAGACCCAAAGTAATGGATAAACAAAACACAGTGAAACAATGCCTGAGCTGTGGAAAAATCGTTTGGCAACAAACGGAATGGAGGCATAAAAAATTGCCAAAAATAAGATAAACAGCAAGGTAATCAAACTGGCCCAAAACCAATTCATGTTACCAAATAAATTGATACTAATTTGAATCCAGGATACACCCACACCCAAATAGGCAAAACCAAACAAAAAACCACAGAGAGTACTTTGCTTTAACGTCAGATGATGGCTACACCAAAAGAGAATCGCTGGTGAAATAAAGGCAATGAAAGACCAGTGAAATGGCGAAAATGCCAGTGGTAAGATTGCACCTGAAATAAAACAAAGAAAAATAGCTGTATGGAATTTAATCAATAGAAGCGACGATGGTCAATTTTAAAATATGAATACGACGATTATCAGCACTCACCACATCAAAGTGCATAGAACCGATGGATACAAATTCACCACGTTTTGGTAAATGACCAATTTTATTAATAATCAGACCTCCAATGGTATCAAAATCATCGTCTTTAAAATCGGTATTAAAATGCTCATTAAAATCCTCAATGGGCGTCGTCGCTTTAATGGTGAATTCTGATTCATTTAATTCAAGAATCATGCTGTCATCATCAAAATCATGCTCATCTTCAATGTCACCAACAATTTGTTCAATCACATCTTCAATGGTAATCAAACCAGAAGCGGCCCCATATTCATCCACCACAATGGCAATATGATTGCGTTTTTCTTTAAACTCTCTTAATAAAACATTGAGTCGTTTACTTTCAGGAACAAACACGGGAGGGCGAATTAAATCATGGAAATCAAAGTCGGAGTCTTTATTTTTAGCACAATAAGCCAGCAAATCTTTTGCCAATAAAACACCAATGACTTCAATTTTATCATCAGCAATGACAGGAAAACGAGAATGAGCAGACTCAATGATGGTGGGCAAGAATTCTTCCAGTGGCTCATCTCTTGAAACAACAACCATCTGTGCTCTGGGTATCATGATATCTCTTACTTGCATTTCAGACACCTGAATTGCACCCTCAATCATGGATAACGCATCTGGGCCTAGCAAGTATCGTTTTTGAGCATCTCGTAATATTTGAATGATTTGATCCATATCACGAGGTTCATCACCCGTCAGAACCTTACTCATGCGCCCAATCCAAGATAAACTGGGGTTCAGGGGTTTATCTTCACTCATAAAGATGTTTCAACATAAGGATTTGTCATACCTAATTGATTTAAAATGTTTATTTCAAGTGTCTCCATTTTGTTTGCGGAATCATCATCTAAATGGTCGTAACCTAGACAATGCAGTATGCCATGGATCACCATATGCGCCCAATGGTTTATCACATTTTTATGTTGTTGATTGGCTTCTTTATTAACAATAGGCGCACAAATGATGATATCACCCAATGACGGATCGTCTATAAAGTCTGGGACATTACTTGGAAATGAAAGAACATTGGTGGGGCCTTGTTTGTGGCGATACTGCTGATTCAGATGAGCACTTTCTGCTTCATCCACAATTCTAATTAGAATTGTAATATTATTTTTGGCAGCATTATTTTTAAAATTTTTCAGTGCAGTCTGACTCCACTGCTTAAAGAGTTGATCAGACGGTATCACATTTAACTCAGAGGGTGTTGAATGCATTTGTATCTCTATTTCAATACACATAGTTTTAATTATAGATGATGATAGAGAAATGTAAAATTATAGTGATTTACTTTCAAAATCATCATAAGCATTAATAATATGTTGTACCAAACTATGTCTAACAATGTCCTTGGTTTCGAAATGAGTAAATGCAATGCCTTTAACATGATGCAATACATCTGTTGCATGTAATAATCCAGAATGAATATGTTTGGGTAAATCAATTTGAGTTGTATCACCCGTAATAATTGCCTGAGAACCAAAACCAATACGGGTTAAAAACATTTTCATTTGTTCGATTGTGGTATTTTGTGCTTCATCCAGAATGACAAAGGCTTCATTTAAAGTTCGTCCTCTCATATAAGCCAAAGGAGCGACTTCGATGACATTTCTTTCCATCAGTTTTGCGACTTTTTCATAACCCAACATCTCATATAGTGCGTCATACAGTGGTCTGAGATAGGGGTCAACTTTTTGAGCCAAATCACCTGGTAAAAAACCCAGTTTTTCACCTGCCTCAACGGCAGGACGAGTGAGCACCATTTTTCTAACTTGGCCTTTTTCTAATAGCTCCACTGCACAAGCAACTGCAAGATAAGTTTTACCTGTTCCTGCAGGTCCAATACCGAAATTAATGTCTTTACTCATGATATTATCAACATATTTTTGCTGATTTTTACCACGTGCTTTAATTACACCACGTTTGGTTCTTATTTGAATATGAGCATGTTTTTCCGAAAAATCATTGGCTTCAAGTTCTTGTAGCATTAAATGGATATGTGATGGTTTTAAGGTTTCATCAAAAGCTTGTTGATATAATTTCTTAAGAATTTTAGCAGTATTATTAATGCAGGTTTGTTGACCAATAATTTTAAAATTGATGTCCCTGTGTTGAATTTCAATGCCTAATTTTTTTTCAATTTGACGCAAATGTTCATCAAATTGACCACACAAATTTGCCAGTGCAGTATTGTCTGTGGGTTGCAAGGTTATTTCAATAGTGGATAGAGCTGATGCTTGTTCTGGAGAATTCATAATTTAAGACAATTAGTTGATTGGAATAGTCTATTTAGAGTTGCTTTAAGCGTATCAATACTCACAGGTTTTGCGATATAATCATCCATGCCTGCATTGATGCATTTTTCACGGTCACCTTTCATTACATTCGCTGTCATGGCAATAATAGGTTGGTGGGCAGACAAGTTTTGCTCCATTTCCCTAATTTTACTCGATGTTTCATAGCCATCCAGTTCAGGCATTTGACAATCCATAAAAATGACATCATAAGTCTGGGTTTTAATTTTTTCAAGCACTTCTAAACCATTAGCCGCTAACTCAACTCGACAACCCGTTTTTTCCAACATGCCCTTACCCACCAATTGATTGGCTATTTCATCGTCGGCCAATAACACAGAGAAGTCAAAACAAGCATTTTCTAATTTTTCAGGATCAGGTTCAATCATTAACACCTGTTGATCTTTACTGATGGGCAACGTCAAATCAAACCAAAAAGTAGAGCCTTGCCCTAATTGACTGGTCGCGCCGATTTTTCCATCCATCATTTCAATAAATTCTTTGGTAATAGAAAGACCAAGCCCTGTACCACCGTAAACACGACTGGTCGATGTACTTTCTTGAATAAATTTCTCAAATACGGACTCTATTTTTTCTTTTGCAATACCTGCGCCCGTGTCTTTGACGGCAAAATTTAATAATGCATTTTCATCTTGTATGGTTTCTTTCACAGAAATAGTGATGCCACCTTTTGCTGTAAATTTAATCGCATTACCCGTTAAATTAATGATAATTTGACTCAAAACTTTTGGGTCACCAATCACTTGTCTTGTTAAATCGGCCTGATAATCCAGTTTGAGGTCTAGGAATTTTTCGTGAGCTTTGACATTCAGTAAATTAATTGTTTTATCCAAGGTTACTTTCAAAGGAAAAGCAATTTCATCTAGCTCCATTTGACCCGCTTCAATTTTTGAAATATCCAGTATATTGCCAATTAAAGACAGTAAATAATGACCTGCTGAAGTTATTCTGCCCAATGCTTCAACATCTTCTGAGCGCCCTTGGGCTTTGGCTGGAAAAGTCATCAATTCACTGAATCCCATAATGGCATTGAGTGGTGTTCTTAACTCATGACTCATGTTGGCTATAAAATTACTTTTTGCATGACTCGCTTCTTCAATTTTTTCTTTGGCTTCTTTAATGTGCAATTCGGCAATTTTCTGAGTGGTGACATCAACGCCGTAACATAAAATAAGGTTATTATCGTCCAGTGGATGAAAATTCCAGACAAACCAGCTTGATTGAAAATGGTTTTCAATATTTTCAATGGCTTGCTCATTAAATAAACTTTGAGTAATGATGCCAATATAATTTTCTGGAAAAATATTGGGATAACCTAATTCATTATAACCATAATCCACCAATAACTTAATCATGGCAGGATTTGAATAATGCATCACGCCTTGTGTATCAATTTCTGCAATGGGTAAAGGACTCAGTTCTGAATACAATGCGAGTCGTTGTTGTTCATAATCATTTGAGGTTTCAAGGTTTTCATTTTTAAAGGTAATTAAAAATCCTTGAAGTTCACCATTGTCATTGGTTAATGCCGTTTTTTGAAACTAATCGATAAAAATGAACCATCTTGATCCAACCAGCAGATATCTTTTTCAACCTGGTTTTCAAGTTGATGGTGGTACGGGCAATCTTCAAAATCATGCTGGTAGTCATCCGTGTCAATACACACCAACTCATGAAAAGATTGATTGGTGAAAGCATCAACCTCCCAGCCTAAAATAGTGGCCGCATCAACATTGATGAATTGAACAATACCGTTATTATCAAGAATAATAACGGGTTCATGCCACTGTTGTAATAGATTCGGGTAAAGCGATGATAAAAAATGATCATTGATCATAATTGATGTTCTTCTGGTTGTAATAGTCTTGCTGGGTCTGTTTTGACTTCTTCAGGATCAATCACTTTTTCAATTGATCGAGTATTGGTTGAACTATCTTGTTTTGATAAATCAATCACCATGGGTTTACTTAGTGGATGGTTTTGTTTGTTGTAAAAAACTTTAACTTTAGGCAATAATGGTTGTTTTCTATTGAGTTCTGCCACAATTGCTTTTTCTTTGGTGTTTAACATCACCGCACTGGTGAGAGGGAAAACACCTAGCAACTGAATCAGATGAGTCACCACATCAACATCCAAAATCTTGGTTTTTGCAAGATTAAACAATTCGCGAACAGCTTTACCTGAAATCATGGGGGCTGCTCCTGACAAACCTTGCATCAATTCATCATAATATTCGGCAACAACCAATATTCGACTACACAGCAATATTTCTGCCTGTTTCAACTGATGTGGATAACCACTACCGTTACAAAATTCATGATGCTGCCCAACAATTTCGATAACATCAGGATTAATATTTCTGTCTTTTTTTAAAAAACTCAAACCCAATGACACATGACTTTCGATTAACTTTTTTTCCGCTGAGGTAAATTTACTGTGTTTAACCATTCAAACCATTGTGGTAACAGGACATGGAGAAATGGATTCGGTCGTCAGTTCACTAAGAGCAGGGGCACTTGACTTCATGAGTAAACCCGTCAAATTTCCTGAACTGGGTGTTACACTGGAAAAAGCCTTTGAGAAAATTCGTTTACTGAAAGAAGTGAATAATAAAAACAGAATTTTGGAAAAAGAACTGAAAGCCCGAATCAAAGCGGAAACAACCGTTGTCAACAAGCAAAAAGTCATTGATGATATTGCCAGACAGTTAATCGAATGTGATGAAGCACTACAGCAAGAGATCAGTGAACGAATTCAAACTGAAATATTACTTTCAAAAAATCGTGAAATGCATAAATTAATGCACGCAATGCTATCATTTACTTGCGATGTCAACAAACACGATGGCCATTGTCTTGAAAAATTTTTTTGAAATGATGCTAACCTCACCTGTTTTATCAGAAACATCTCAATTGATCTTATTTAAAATTAATGGCGATGATTGTAAAATACAGCTCAGTAAAAATATTGCTAAAAATGAGTTGAATCAATACACAGAATTGGCAAAAAAATACATTGGCTCCACCAAAACTTTACTCCATGTTCGGACAGAAGAAGACAATGATTTTTATTGGATTCCCGTTTATAAAAATCACCGACTCCAAGCCATGTTGATGATTTTTCCTCCATTTCACACCCTGGAAATGGATTTTATGGAGTTATTGGATGATTCACCCGAATTTGATTCTAATAAATCCATTGATTATTTAGGGCAGTCCTGTACACAACTTCATTTGCAGTCATTTGCAGATATTTTGGGTTTCTTAATATAATAAGATCAAAATCATGAATAAAACACTGAACTTGGATGATTTATTTGACGACCAACTAACAACCATCAATTTTTTAGTGATTGGTGAACAAGCTGAGTTATTGAATATTCTAGAAAGTCAAAATAATTTACTCTCTCGTGACGGTATTAGTATTCACAATGAATCAGTTGAACACAGCAACGAACTAGGTCAACTGATTGATAAACAACATCATAATGGTATTTCTTATGCTGCTATTTTTATCGATATTAATTTCTTTGATAATGATGCAAATTTATTAGAGACCATTGATTCCCTATTAGATTTAGACTCAACATGCCATCTATTTTTAACCACAAACTATCAGGAAAGTAATTTTAAAGGTCTTGCAAATACACCCAGTTCAAAAATTATTTATTTACGCAAACCCTTAATTCCAGAAGAAGTATGGCAAATGGCAAGCATAGTTTTGCATAATCACCAAAGCCATGAACAGATGGAAATTACCTCAATGAAGCTGGTTGAATATCAATCTGCGATTGATAATCACACCATGCTATGTATTGTTGACGTGACTGAAAAAACCTCTCCGTTTGATGGAATGGTCATTTATGTCAACCAGCTTTATTGTCAGGTCAATATTGTTGAACAAAATCAATTAATCAATCACCCTTTTCATAATGAATCACTGTCTTTTGAAAAAGAAGACAAAAATGAGGTTTGGCAACAACTCAAAAATGGTCATCTTTGGCATGGTGTTATTAATAATTTAAACCAAAATGACAGCATGATCTGGGCTGATTGTAGCATAGTCCCTGTGTGAAATGAGCAAGGTCAATTAATCAAATATTTAATGGTTTCAAATGAAATCACTGAAATGATTCGCTTGCAGGAAAGTCTCAAACAAAGTAATCGCCAATCCATGAAAATGCTACAGGAAATGGATGAAGCCTGGCACTCTATTCAAAAAGCCAATGATGCCAAAAGTCGATTTCTTGCCAGCATGAGCCATGAATTAAGAACACCAATCAATGGCATGATTGGTATGTCTGACTTACTCTCAGAAACACTATTAACCGAACAACAACGTTGTTATGTAGAAACGGTGAGTGCATCTGGGCAACAATTATTGGCAGTAGTGAATGATATTCTGGATTTTTCTAAAATTGAAGCAGGTCAATATAGCCTTGAATCCATTGAGCTTAATTTACGAGACATGATTGAAGATGTCATTTTAACTGTTTCTCACACGGCCTTGTTGAAAGGTTTAGAATTAGGTTATGTGATTGATGACAATGTGCCAACAAAAATTAATTCTGACAAAAAAGCCATTCAACAAATTCTCACCAATTTAGTGGGTAATGCCTGTAAATTCACGGCTGAAGGTTTTGTGGTCATTGTGGTAAAATTTAATGATTTCTGTGACTTAGATGATACTTTGTACTTTGGTGTAGAAGACTCTGGTATCGGCATTACGGCTGAACAACAAAAACATATTTTTGAGGTTTTTCAACAGGCAGACACGTCCACTTCAAGAAAATATGGTGGCACAGGTTTGGGTTTGAATATTTCAGGAGAACTGGTTCGGTTATTACAAGGTGAACTTGAAGTTGACAGTGAAGAAAACGTGGGTTCTTGTTTTCATTTTGAAATTCCTGTTGAAAATCCTGTGCATGAAGCATCAGACCAATTACAAAACTTGTGCAAAAAACAAATAGCCGTCATAGAGGAATCAAAATATCAACCTTCAGTATTGGTTAAACATCTTCGAGAGCATCACTTTAATATTAAAGTTTTTCAACAAACAGATGATATTTTAAACGCTCCAGGAGAACTTAAAGACATTGATTTGCTCATTGTTTCATCATCACTCGACCAGTTAACAGGATTAGAGTTTATTGAGCACATTAAAAATATTCCCTGTTGTCGGCACTTGATTTATATGTATTATTTAAATGTTGGTGAAATTCAAGACAAAGCAAAGTTGTCTCGATTAGGAATCAAACATCGATTAGACAGACCATTACGCCACAAACCATTAATTAATACGTTAAGTAAGGCGTTTGGCGAAGCTATTATCTATCAGGATGATCAACAAGAAAATAATGTCGAATTAGAAGGCACATTATTAATTGTGGATGACAGTCAAACCAATCGCATGGTAGCTGGGGCTATTCTGGAAAAACTGGGCTTAACCATTAAAGAAGCGCCCAATGGTAATGATGCTTTAACCATGACAGAAAAAGAAAAATTTGATGTTATTTTAATGGATTATCAAATGCCTGGACTGGATGGTGCTGAAACAGTGGAAGGTATTCGTCTACAGGAGCAGCAAACCAATGGTGTCAGAGTACCGATACTGATGCTGACGGCAGATGTACTGGAAGACACAAGAGATCGCTGTGTTGCGGCAGGTGCTGATGGTTTTTTATCTAAACCCATCCGTAAAGAACAATTAAGAAATACAGTTGCCAAATGGTTAGCAGATAATCAAAATCAGTCCAGCACTGACTCAATTGAAAATGTTGGTCAAACAACGGATGATGGACTACAATCTGATGGTGTAACCCAACAACCTAAACCTGTGGAAAAAATAATGGATGATTTACCTGAACCAATCAATGAAATGACTTTATCAACGTTGAAAGAAATTTTAGGTGAAGAACAAATTGAAAACCTGATCACCGTTTATGTCAGTGATGTTGACCGTTTTAAAACTGAAATGGATGAACTGGTTACAAATGACTACGATGGATTGGCCAAGAAAGCACATGCCATCAAAGGTAATTACAGCACACCTGGTGCCGAACATTTAGCCATCATTTGTAAAGAAGTGGAACTTAAACTAAAAGCAGGTGAGGTTGAAAATGTGGCGGCTGATATTGCTCGAATCAGCAATGAACTTGATCGTGTTTGTGAGTATTTAAAAAATTATCAATAAAAAATATTATTTTCGGTAGATTCACTATCGTGAGTTGCCTAAGGAACGGAAGCTATTTTGTGTTTGTTTCTAGGAGGCTGTCCGAGAACGCAGGTTTTCGTCAAATCAAGGCATAAAATTGTCGAAAAGCGCAGTTTACGTGTGTAAATGAGCATTTTGAGACCATTTTTAACACAGAGTTGGCGAAAAGATGAGTTTTCGGACAGTCTCCTAGGAGGGCAAGCCTCCTAAGGTAAGTAAGATGGGTAGTTTATTTATTGCGAGTTACCTAACAACAATCCCCAACCTTTATTTAGCTGATATACAATGAATTTTTTAAAATGGTTTTTAAGGACCTTGTGCAAAAAACTCTATCGAGTTGAACTGATCGGATTAGAAAATTTTGAAAAAGCAGGCAATCGTGTCTTGATTGTCTCTAATCATACCTCATTTTTAGATGCTATTTTGTTGTCGGTTTTTTTGCCAGGAACCATCACTTTTGCAATTGACAGAGTCATTTCTCAAAATCCTTTATTAAAACCGCTGTTATCATTGGCTAAATTATTTCCAATGGATCCAACCAATCCATTATCTATTAAGTCACTCATACGTTATTTACAAAAGGACAATATTGCTGTTATTTTTCCTGAAGGAAGAATCACTGTTACAGGTTCTTTAATGAAAATTTATGATGGTACTGGCTTGGTTGCTATCAAATCTAAAGCGACCGTTGTTCCCATTCGTGTTGATGGCGCTCAATATACACCTTTTTCCAGATTACGTGGACGAGTCAACATTCGTTGGTTTCCCAAAATTACCATCACCATTTTAGAACCCAGAGTCATTTCGCCACCAGAATCAGCTCAAGGCAGAGACGTCAGAAAATGGGCAGGCAGTGAATTGTCTAAAATCATGACTGATCTGGTTTTTAAAAGCAGTGGGTTTGATTCAACATTGTTTAATTGCTTACTGGATGCCAGAAAGATTCATGGAGGCAAACATGTGATATCCGAAGACATTCAACGCAAACTCATTAGTTATGACCGATTTGTCATGGGATCTATTATTTTGGGGCATCAATTAATTCAAAATCATCAACAAGGTGATTTAATCGGTGTTTTATTGCCCAATTCAAACAGCACCTCAATGACTTTTATGGGTATGCAAGCCTATGGTATTATTCCTGCCATGTTAAATTATTCGATGGGAGGTCACGGCATGATTTTGGCTTGCCAAACAGCCAAGGTCAAACAAGTCATTACCTCACGATTATTCATCAAAAAAGCCAAGCTGGATGAAGATGTTAAGCAATTAGCCGAACAGGTAGAGCTAATCTATTTGGAAGATATTGGTAAAGCAATCACTTTAACTCATAAAATACAGGGCTGGTTTTTATCTAAATTGGCCAGTTTATTTTTTTGTTGTTATCTACAAAAAATATCCCCTGATGATGCGGCAGTGGTTTTATTTACATCGGGTTCAGAAGGCGTTCCGAAAGGGGTTGTCTTATCACACCGTAATTTATTAGCCAATCGTGCACAACTGGCCTCACGAATTGATTTCAGTGCACAAGACATTATTTTAAATGCTTTGCCAATGTTCCATTCATTTGGTTTAACCGCTGGAACCTTATTGCCCTTATTGTCTGGCGTTAAAACATTTTTATATCCCTCTCCAATGCATTATCGAATCATTCCAGAGGTGGCTTATGAAATTAATGCCACCATTTTATTTGGAACCAATACTTTTTTAAATGGTTATGCCAAATATGCTCACCCCTATGATTTTTATAGCATTAGATATGTTTTTGCGGGTGCTGAAAAATTACAGAATGATACCCGACAAACCTGGGCAGAAAAGTTTGGTATTCGAATATTTGAAGGTTATGGTGCAACCGAAACCAGTCCAGTGCTGTCATCTAATACACCCATGGAGCATCAATCAGGCTCTGTCGGTCTTTTTTTACCTGGTATCGAATATCGACTAATTAATGTGCCAGGTATTGAACAAGGAGGGCAATTACATGTAAAAGGCCCCAATATCATGAAAGGTTATTTTTTAAATAAAGAGCCAGGTGTTTTAGTCCCTCCACACAGCGAAGCTGGACAAGGCTGGTATGATACCGGCGACATTGTTGATATTGATGAAGAAGGTTATATCCGAATTTTGGGGCGGGTAAAACGTTTTGCCAAAATTGCTGGAGAAATGGTGTCATTAACCTCCATTGAAGAAATGGTCAGTCATGTTTGGCCAGACTATTGTCATGCCGTCACTGCAATTCCTGATGAGCAAAAAGGTGAACAAATCATTTTGATGACAGAAAAAGAGAATGCCAATAGAAAAGAACTCATTGCCTATGTTAAAGAGAAAAATATGAGTGAGTTAATGATTCCTAGACAAATTGATGAAGTGTCGGCGATTCCTATTTTGGGTAGTGGTAAGATAGATTATGTTAAGGTTAATAAATTGGTAAATAATTAAGGATAAATCATGACAACCAGTAAAAATGTTGTTTGGCATAACGCAGTTATTACTCGACAGTTACGTCAACAACAAAATAAACACAAATCATTGGTGCTTTGGTTCACAGGACTATCTGGGTCAGGAAAATCAACATTGGCTCATGCTGTCGAAGAAAAACTTTATGAAAAAAATTATCGAACCATGGTATTAGACGGTGATAATGTACGCCATGGTTTGTGTGGTGATTTAGGCTTTTCCAATGAAGATCGTATAGAAAATATTAGGCGCATTGGTGAATTGTCCAAATTATTTGTTGAGGCAGGCATGATTGTACTCAATGCATTTATTTCTCCCTTTAAAATGGATCGCCAACAAGTTCGTCGTATACTGCCTCATGGGGATTTTATCGAAATATTCTGTGATTGCTCAATTGATGTCTGTGAAAGTCGTGATGTTAAAGGTTTATACAAAAAAGCCCGAAATGGCGAAATTTCTCATTTTACAGGAATTAGCTCACCTTACGAGCCACCTGATAAACCAGAGTTATGTGTCAACACGGCTAAATTAAGTATTGAAGAATCCGTTGATGTGGTTTTACAAATGTTAGAGTCACGGTGCTAAAATAAATTTTGTAGGGATCATGTCTATCATGTCTCTACATTACTATGGGTTTTTAACTCTCAATTCATTCGTCAAAGCTTCAATGCCACCAGCCTTAATCTTTTTGGTATACATAGCACGATAAGTTTTTACCATACTCAAACCATTCGCTGTGACGTTATAAACTTTCCAATGATCACTCAAATACATGTTATAACTAATGGGAATTGAAGTTGTGACTCCTGGATTAAATAATTCAGATTTCACGGTCACACGTTTTATATTTTTTTTACTCTTCACCGTTGGTTTAAGTCTTATTTGCCAGCCCTCGCTTTTGAAAACCAATTTTGCATAAGTTTTGATACTTTCTTTTTTAAACTCTTTTATAAATGCTTTTTTTTGATTTTTTGAGGATCTTGCCCACACTTTACATGCTGGGTTTCTGATTCTTTTTCTCTTTATTTTATCTCCCACTTTGACCTTAACAATTTTTACGGTATAGCAAAAAATATTATTGGAAAAACGTTTCCAGTCTATGGTGGGTTCAAAAACATTGTAAACAAATTCAGTATTTTTAGCAGGATTGGCAACCAACTCTGCTTTTCTCATCATCAGCTCACTTTGCATTCGATTAAAAGTGTCCAAAATAATAACTTCTGGTGGCTTTGTTGCGTTTGCATTGGTTTGAAAAGATAAACAGCACAATACCGTGAGGCCAAGGAATAAAATATGTTTTATTGTCAATTTGTTTTTGTGAATCAATTGATACATTCTATTTTCTCATTTAATTTTTTGATAACAATCATCTATAAATTTTCTTATTTTTATTTTTGGTATTGCACCACTAAATCTCGATACTTCCTGTCCGTGATAAAAAAACAAAATAGACGGAAAACCTCTTATTTTATATTTTCCTGCCAATCTCATATTATCGTCAACTTCCACTTTGGCTAATAACACTTTGCCTTGATATTCAGTGACAACTTCCATCAGCCTAGGGGCAATAACCAAGCAAGGTGAACACCATTCAGCCCAAAAATCAACCAGTATGGGCTGCTTGAATGAGCTTTCGACGACTGATACTTTGAAGTTTTTTTCATCAGCTTCAATTGGTTTTTCCGAGTATTGCTTTAAATCATCCATGCTTTAAAAATTAAAATCTATTATTTTTTTTATCGTCCTTTAATTATAGATGATATTTTCTACTTAGTTCATGAACCGCATCAACTAATGCTGCGATATGTTCAGGATTCATATCGGGATGAACACCATGACCCAAATTAAAGACATGACCACTACCATGCCCAAACTGCTCAAGTATTTCTCCTGCTTTTTGTTGAATGACTTCGGGTGATGCATATAAAACACAAGGGTCTAAATTGCCTTGCAAAGCAACTTTATCTCCCACTTGCTTTTTAATGTCACTCAAATTAACAGTCCAATCCACACCAATGGCATCACAACCACTACCCACAATGTCTTTAACCCAATGCCCCCCGCCTTTGGTAAATAAAATAATGGGTACTTGTTTGCAAGTAGCTGTTTTTTTAATTTTATCTACAATCAAAGACATATATTTTAAAGAGAATTCACGATAATCCTGCGGATTTAAAATGCCTCCCCAAGTATCAAAAATCATCACTGCTTCAACGCCTGCCTCAATTTGAGCGATTAAATATTGAACAACTGATTGACTTAGTTTTTCTAATAATAAATGAAGCACATCAGGTTCATTAAACATCATTGATTTGGTCTGCTGGAAAGTTTTAGTGGCTCCACCTTCAATCATGTAAGTGGACAATGTCCAGGGACTGCCTGCAAAACCAATCAGTGGTACCTTATTATCTAGCTCATGATGAATCAGGCGCACCGCATCCATGACGTATTTTAATTCTGATTCTGGATCGGGTGATAATAACTGATCAACATCTTTTTTTGATCGAATGACTTTGTTAAATCCTGGGCCTTCACCTTCTTTAAAATACAAATCTTGCCCCATGGCATCTGGGATGGTTAAAATATCAGAAAATAAGATAGCTGCATCCAGATCAAACCGCTGTAGAGGTTGTAACGTTACCTCACAAGCAAGTTCTGGTGTTTTGCAAAGTGTTAAAAAATTGCCAGCTTTTTGCCGACTGGCTCGATATTCTGGTAAATATCGACCAGCTTGACGCATAATCCATATTGGGGTTGCATCGACAGGTTTCTTTAACAATGAGTTGATAAAACGAGGGTTTTTATTGGTCACGAGAATACTTCTGTAATTTGTTGTTGGATAAATTCTGCTTTTTGTCTGGGGTTTTCTGCATTTCTAATGGGACGTCCAATGACAATGTAATCCGTCCCATATTCAAAAGCTTGCTGTACACTGACAACCCGTTTTTGGTCATCTTCTGGTCTATTTTCAACGGGTCGTATTCCAGGGGTTACAACGATTAGTTTTTCATCCACTGATGCACGTAGTTTCGTCACCTCTAAACCCGATGAAATCACACCATCACAGCCATTTTGTAAGGCTCTTTTAGCACGAGATAAAACCAGTTCTTCGACATTACAATCAAAGCCTAAGTCATCCATGTCTCCTCTGTCCAGACTGGTTAACACAGTGACCGCTAATATTTTAACATCATCTTTAGCCTCTGCGGCAGCTTTCAGAATACTGTCATTACCATGAACAGTGGCAAATTCAATGCCTTTATGATTAAGTTGCTTGACTGATGAAGCGACCGTTGCAGGAACATCAAAAAACTTTAAATCAGCAAAAATTTTTTTATTTTGTTGTTTGAGCCAGTCTAATAATTCAAAATATCTACCTGTCATGAATAATTCAAGCCCAATTTTATAAAACTGGACACTGTCACCTAAAGTAGTGACCAATGCTTTGGCTTGTTCAATATCAGGAACATCTAAAGCTAAAATAAGTCGTTCATTCGTTTTAATTTGCTTAGTTGAGAGCGTCATTAATTGTCAACCTTCTATAATTTTTCTAAGTTTCATGGTTTCTTTCACATCATTATCTACGAAATTTAAGCCAATGCCATGCTCGCCTATGTGCTGAACAATGCATTTAAATTCCAAAAAATTGTCTTCACTGAGTTGTATCCATATTTTACCTTGTTGATTGACCTTGGTAGCAAAAATAGACGTATTATCAGGCTTTATCAATGCACCATATAAACTGATATTGACGGTTGATCCTATCATGTGATCCTGTCCAACCAATAACTCACAAGGAAGTTGCATTGAAACTCTTAAATTTTTTCTATTATCATTATCCATACTATTTTCACCAGACATAATACTATTTGAGTCAATAAAAATGTTGTTTTTCCGAGTCTTTAAAGATATTCAGAAACCCAACGCATTTTATTTTTGGTTAATCTATAGACTTGTAGTTTAACCTAAATTACAGTTCTAAGTCGATTAACATAACTTAATAAACTCTATTTTAAGGAATTATTTATGGGTCATCATGGTTCAGAAAAACGAAATTTTATCCCTCTATGTATTGCAATACTGACCGTATCTGACAGCAGAACTGCTGCAACGGATAAATCAGGAGATACTCTGGTTGAACGATTACAAACAGCTGGACACCAATTACACGAAAAAACCATCGTGCCTGATGATATGTATATGATTAGATCCGTTGTTTCACAGTGGATTGCAAATAAAACCGTGGACATTATTATTAGCACTGGAGGTACTGGACTCACGGGCAGAGATGGAACGCCAGAGGCTATTTCTATATTATTTGATAAAACCATCGAAGGTTTTGGTGAATTATTCAGGACCGTGTCTTTTGAAGAAATTGGAACATCCACCATTCAGTCTCGAGCCATTGCAGGTGTTGCTAATGCGACTTATGTTTTTTGCTTACCTGGATCATCGGGTGCCTGTAAAACGGGTTGGGATAAAATTTTAGGGGCTCAACTGGATAATACCACCCGACCTTGTAATTTTGTCGAGCTCATTCCACGACTGAATGAAATATAATAAATAATAATTCTATAAATGGTTATTTCATAAATATCCTTAATTTTATTTATACATAATACTTGACTAAATTACTCAGATAATTATTATTAGTAGCATAACCATAAAATTTGTTTAAGGAGTACAGTTATGAAATTATCAACCAGAGGTCATTACGCCGTCACTTCCATGATGGAATTAGCCATCAATCAATCAGAAAAACTAATTACATTGGCCGATATTTCAGAAATTCAACACATTTCAGTATCCTATTTAGAACAAATTTTTGCCAGTTTAAGAAAAAATAATCTGGTTGTAGGTACAAGAGGTCCTGGTGGCGGGTATACACTGGCAAAACCAGCCAATGAAATCAGCATTGCAGATATTATCACGGGTGTTGAAGAAGATGTTGATACTACTCTCTATGCGGGCAGGTCACATCGTGTTAATATCAAACGAAGTAACACAGAACCTCTGTGGGAAAATTTGAATCAAAAAATTTATGATTTTCTAAAAGAAATTAGTTTGGATGAATTTGTTATCCAACACCAGTTTTCTAATAACAGTGAAACCAGCAATTTTTCAGTTTCTATCGCGGCCTAAGGAATATTATGACTCCAGACGAAGTAAAATTATATCTAGAACAAGGTCTACCTGAATGCTCTGTTGAAGTCACGGGTGATGGCAGTCATTTTGATGCCAAAGTCATTGGTGATATTTTTGCGGGTAAAAACACATTGAA
Source organism: Methylococcales bacterium (assembly GCA_018671575.1). Taxonomy (GTDB): domain Bacteria; phylum Pseudomonadota; class Gammaproteobacteria; order JABHGC01; family JABHGC01; genus JABHHM01. The sequence continues at coordinate 17,746 of JABHHM010000382.1, forward strand.
ACGACACAAACTTGTCTATGCCGTGGTTAATGAGAAAATTACCAGCGGAGAAATTCATGCACTGAATCTTAAAACCTTGACGCCTGACGAGAATCAATAAAATGGCAAAAACGCCATCAGTCATGGTTGAATTAGGCAGTGATGCGGCTGATTTTAACTTATTAGACACGGCAGGAAATAAAGTTTGCTTGTCAGACTTTAAAGAAACTCAAGGCTTGCTTGTTATTTTTATGTGCAACCATTGTCCTTACGTTAAACATTTGAGTAAAGCACTGTCTGAATTTGCCAAAGAATTGATGCCGAAAGGTTTATCTATTGTCGCTATCAATTCTAATGATGCGGATAACTACCCTGATGACAGTCCTGAAAAAATGGCGATTGAAGTTCAACAGGAAGATTACATTTTCCCTTATTGCTTTGATCAAACTCAAGCAGTTGCCAAAGCTTATCAGGCAGCCTGTACGCCTGATTTTTTTCTGTACGATAAACAGTTAAAATTGGCTTATCGTGGTCAATTTGATAACAGCAGGCCAGCCAATAATGAACCTGTCACGGGAAAAGACCTTAAAATGGCTGCTGAAGCCGTACTTACTGGATTAAAACCAGATACCAATCAAATAGCCAGTATTGGTTGCAATATTAAGTGGAAACAATAAGGCTCTTTTCTTCATTATTTCTAAATTTTTATTTCATGTAACACACATTTCCCTTGAAATAATTTCCTTTAAGCTATAGCTTGTCTTGCATATTTTATAGACTGTAAGACAAGTTAATTTTTATGCCATTATTAAAAACAGCTAAATACCCAATTTGTATCGTTTTCTCCCTTCTTTACTGCCAACTGAGTTTTGCTGACCCATATCGTAAAACCAACAGTGACTTTGGTGGTGTCGGGTTATTACAAATGCCCAATGCTCGCATGATGAAAGATGGTAATTTATCCATTGGTTGTTCAAGTATCCAACCCTACAACCGCTGTTATTTTAATACACAAGTTTTTCCCTGGATGGAGGCTCTATTCAGATACACCTCCATTACCAATCGTTTTTTTGGAAAAAACATTGCAGGCGACCAATCGTTTAAAGACAAAGGTTTTGACGTCAAATTCAAGTTACTTGATGAAGACTATTATTTTCCATCTGTGGCTGTTGGTTTTCGTGATATTGGTGGCACCTCATTATTTGCCAGTGAGTACGTGGTGGCATCAAAAAGAGTTTATAATGTAGACTTAACTTTTGGCTTTGGTTGGGGGAATATGGGGACAAGAGGTCATATGACCAACCCCTTCACCAAATTATCAGATCGATTTAAAAGTCGTAGCAATGATGGCGGCACGACAGGCGGAGAACTCACTGGCAATTATTTTTCAGGTGAAACAATGTCTATTTTTGCTGGTCTGCAATATCAATTCAAATCCTTTCCTAACTTAATTTTTTCAGCTGAATTTGATGGAAACAGCTATCAAAATGAACCTCTAAGTAATAATCAACCTATCAACACTCCCATCAATGTCGGGTTTAATTATAAGCTCTGGGATTTATTCGAATTCTCACTTGGCTGGGAACGTGGCAATAAAATACAAGCAGGTTTATCCATTAATTTAGACTTAACCAATGAAAAAATATTGCCTAAATTTGATCAATCACCTCAAAAAATTCAGCCAAGATCAATCAATAAAAATCTCACTCATATCACCTTACTCAATCAATCCAAACGAGTGATTAAAAGTCTGGAAAAAGAAAAATTTACCGTTGAATCGGTCTCGATTAATAAATCATCAAAAATATCTGTTAACGCCCATGGCGGTCAATTCAGAAAATTGCCTCAAGAAACAGGTCGTATTGCACGTATTGTGGCTAATAATATCAGCCCAGAAATAGAGCTGATTGAAATAACAGAAGCAAAAAAAGGTCTTAATTTGGCTTCAATGAGTTTTTTAAGAAAGGATTTAGAAAAAGCAGAGAAATATTTGACATCAACTGATGAAATTTGGATGAATTCTGAAATAAAAAATTACGCACCTCAACAAAATGCTGTTTTTTTTGAAAATAAAGACTATTTCCCTCGATTTAACTGGAGTGTTTCACCTGGCTGGAGACAACATGTCGGTGGCCCTGATGGGTTTTATTTATATCAATTATTTGCTTCAATTAAATCATCTTATGCCATCAAACCTGGACTCCTATTATCAAGCCAATTAGGGTTAGATATATTCAATAACTTCGATAAATTAAAATTTGTTGCTGAATCACAGTTACCTCGGGTCAGAAGTAATATCAAAGAATATCTACAAGAAGGGGAAAATGGACTATATCGACTACAATTGGATTATATGACCAATTTATCCGAAAATTTTTATGCTCGGTTATCCGCAGGTTTATTTGAAATTATGTATGGTGGACTCAGTGCTGAAATCTTATATCGACAACTTGATTCTCGCTGGACATTTGGTATTGATGTTAACCAGTTAAAACAACGAGCTTTTGATGTACGCTTTGATTTTCTTGATTATGAAGTCACCACAGGGCATTTTACCACTTATTATGACATCCCTAAATATGATATTTTGGCACAAGTCAGTGTCGGTCGTTATTTAGCCAATGACAGTGGCGTTTCTTTTGATATTTCTCGATATTTTGACAATGGCGTTAGCATCGGTATTTTTGCAACCAAAACCAAAGTTTCATCCACTGAATTTGGTGAAGGTGGTTTCGACAAAGGTTTTTATATTCAGTTTCCATTAGACATGCTGTTGATAAAGTCCAGCAAAGAGACCATTAAAGTTGGGTTTACTCCTTTAACCAGAGATGGAGGCCAAAAAGTGGTGGTGGGAAACAGGTTGTATGAAGTCACTAAAAATAAGTCATTGGGGCATATTTCAAAAAACTGGGGGGCTTTACTTCAATAATCAACAACCTTTTGGAAACAAGCTGTCCGTTTTACCTGTCATGTAATAAGCCAATAAACCAATCCATTCCTTGATAGCGATATTAAACTCCTTTAGATTTCCAATAAGATTATACTTCAAATTAAACCGAAGAGAGGGAGATGTTGCATAATCCACGGGATAAGGGATCACTTGCCACCCTAATTGACAAAATATACCGACAGATCGTGGCATATGCCAGGCAGTTGTGATTAAAATCCATTTTTCATTAGGTTTAGGATGAATTAATTTTTGACTGAAAACGGCATTCTCATACGTGTTTCTCGAGCGTCGTTCAAATACAATTTTTGCCATATCCAAGCCTTGCTCTTTATACAATTGTTCAGCAACATCGGCTCCTGTATATTTCCGTCCCACCAAAGCTCCTGATCCACCCGTGAAAACCAGTTTTGCATTTTTATAATGTCTAGCCAGTTTCATAAATTCTATATGTCTATCGGCAGCTCCAGTCAAGTTGACTTGACCCCATCGCGCGGTTTTCATGTTATTTTCGCCACCACTTAACACAATAATGCCATCAACTTTATCAACCAAAGTATCCATGATGGGAAATCTTGTTTCTAATGGATGAAGTAACCACTTTCCCAATGGGAAAAATGCAATAAAGATTAAAAATAAGGTAACACTGGTTAAAAAAAATCGTGCTTTTTTTACTGAGCCATACCAAAGTAAAAGAGTAGAAATAACCAATAAAACAAACACCAGATTACTGGGAATGATTAACAGCCAAATTATTTTGGAGCAATAAAAAAAGAAAGTATCCATATAAGGCAACTCACAACAAATAAACTACCCACCTTACTGGCTCTTTTGTTCGTCTTCTTTGCTACAAAAATAGTTATGTAGAGCGACTACACGCCTATTTTTGTAA
>JABHHM010000340.1 GCA_018671575.1 Methylococcales bacterium
AAATGTCCAAATTGCGCAGGATTTTTGTTCGCCTTTGAGGCGCAAAAATAGGCGTATAGTCGAACTACACAACTATTTTTGCAACAAAAAAGGTGGACAAAAAAACAAGCAAGCTGGATGTTTATTTATTGCACATCCCCTTATTGCGAGTTGCCTTATTAATGAGGTCAGTCAATTATGTCAAATTCACCACTTGAACACCCTCTATTTTTACCTCGCGCACGACTGAATGATCTATTTCAATCATTGCTTGATCATGGCTATCGAATTATGGCTCCCGTTGTTCGAGATGACAGCATTCTCTATCAGCAAATCAATTCAGCAGATGCCTTACCCCACGGAATTATTGATGACCGACATAATGGTAGCTACCAAATAGCTCAAGCCAAAACACCTCGATGTTTTGCTTGGAGCAATCCACAACAAAGTCTTAAGTCTTTTGTATTCAGCCCTGTTGAGATACTTTGGAAATCATTTTATAAAGACAATGAACTGGTATTTCAAGCAATCAAAGCAGAAGCCCAACCCACTGTTATTTTTGGTGTCAAGGGCTGTGATATAGCAGGGTTACAACTACTAGACCAGCATTTTTATCACAAAAAAACACCTGACACACACTATCAACAACGTAGAGACAACTTAATACTTTTTGGTATTAATTGTTTTCGCAGTGGTTCGCAATGTTTTTGTACCAATACAGGTGATGGACCCAACATATCCTCACCCAGTGACTGTATAATGAGCGAACTTGATGAGGGTTACATTATCCATCATGTCAATTCCCCTCTCACAGAAATTATTGATACGCTTCAGTTAAAATTAGCAACGACAGCTCAACAACAACAGGCAACCTATGAAAGCTCACAAGCTGCTTTAAGTCAGCAACAAAAATTACCCGAAATAACCGCAAACTCAGTTTTTGAACAATGGAGCCATCCTGTTTGGAATGACATTGCAGACACTTGTTTAGGCTGTGGTAATTGCACAACTGTTTGCCCTAGTTGTTTCTGTCATCAAGAATCTTCGGATGTTTCAATTGATTTAACGGAGTCATCTCAAACTCGAAGCTGGGACTCCTGTTTTACCACTCAACACAGCTATTTACATGGCTTTTACATCAGACCCGAAAGGTCACAACGTTACCGTCAATGGCTAAGCCACAAGTTCTCTGGATGGCAAAGCCAATTTGGTCGCATCGGTTGTACGGGTTGCGGTCGATGTGCTACATACTGCCCTGTTGGCATTGATCCCACCCAAGTTCTACAGACATTGTTCAAACGTCGTGGAGAACCCGCATGATTCACACACCCCAAACAGCGACCATAATGCAACGTACTCAGGAAACTAAAACTATTTTTTCATTACAATTGAGTTTTACTGATCCTCTCATCCAACGTAATTATCATTTCCACCCAGGACAATTTAACATGGTTTATCTCCATGGCATTGGAGAAATACCTATTTCAATTGTCTCTGATCCACGTCATAGCAATGGCATACAACACACCATACGTGTTGTCGGTCGTGTGACTCAAGCTTTATCCAAGCTGGTCGTGGGTGATAAAATAGGTATTCGTGGTCCCTTTGGAACGGGTTGGCCATTAGAAAAAAGCATTCGTAAAGACATTGTTTTTTTTACGGGTGGATTAGGCTGTGCACCCGTGGTTGCAGCTATTAAGTATGTTTTAAAACGTCGCAATCAATTTAATAAAGTGGTCATCATACAAGGCGTTAAACATGCAGATGACCTGATTTGGAAACAACAATATCAACAATGGCAAGCACAATCGGATGTTCAAATATTATTGGCCTCTGATGTTGCCAGCCCAGGATGGAAAGGCCATGTCGGCCCGCCAACTGAATTATTATGCCAGGCCGATTTCAACCCAGACAACTGTGCGTTGATGTTATGTGGCCCACAACCCATGATGATCGCAGTATGCCAACAACTTTCTGGTCAAGGTGTTCGTGAAAAAAACATTTGGCTAAGCTTAGAACGTAATATGCAATGTGGCAATGGGCAATGTGGCCATTGTCAAATCGGTCCATTATTTGCCTGCAAACAAGGACCTGTTTTTAATTTGGAAAAAGTAAAACCTTATCTGGATAAAATTGGCTTATGATTACTTTTGAGAATACTCAACCCACACTCGCCATTCATAAATTCACATCCTGTGATGGCTGTCAATTGTCCCTATTAAACTTAGGTCCTGATTTATTACAGCTGAGCAAATTGGTTAATATCCAACATTTTGTTGAAGCGGGTATTGTTTCACCAGACTGTAATGTTGACATTGCCTTGATTGAGGGTAGCATTTCAACCAATGCAGAAATTGAAAGAATCCGCGCTATCCGTGCTCAAAGCCATTACATTGTTGCATTAGGAGCCTGTGCAACGGCTGGCGGCATTCAAGCCTTGCGCAATATGGCTGATGGAGATGCTTGGCTGGCAGATATCTACCCAAACACTGAAGCATTAGATAGCCTGACCACATCCCAACCCATTGCGGACTATATTCGTGTTGATTTTGAATTGCGTGGTTGCCCCGTTAATGAAAAACAAATTACCCAGTTTCTTTTACAACTGGCTCAAGGTGTCAAACCAAAAACGGTTGATCAACCTGTTTGCCTGACATGTAAACAAAAGAATATTGCTTGTTTGATGATAACAAAAAAAATTCCCTGTATGGGGCCAGTAACTCAAACAGGTTGCGACGCTTTATGCCCCAGTCATCAACGAGGTTGTTTTGCTTGTTATGGGCCGATTGAGCAAGCCAATATTGATTCATTAACCGAACATTTTAAGCATTTAGGAATTTCTGCCAAAGCAATAAAAAATAAACTGTTAAATATTAATAATCAACCCAGTGATTTTTATAAAACAGCTAGGAGGATGTCAGAGAACTCAGGTTTTCGTCAAATCAAGGCATAAAATTGTCGAAAAAGCACAGTTTACGGGTGTAAATGAGTATTTTGAGACCATTTTTTAACGCAGAGTTGGCGGAAAGATGAGTTTTCGGACAGCCTCCTAGCCAACTTGACTCGGAAATAAACAATGAATGATGCGATTAACATTAAAGTCCCTATTTTAGCCCGTGTAGAAGGTGAAGGCGCTTTAGAACTTAAAATTCAGAATAACAGCATCAAAACCCTGCAATTACGCATTTTTGAACCTCCACGATTATTTGAAAAACTTCTCATTGGCAGACATGTTGAAGAACTACCTGATTTGGTCGCCAGAATTTGTGGAATCTGTCCTGTCGCTTATCAAATGAGTGCCGTTCATGCCGTAGAGTCTCTGGCAAATTATTCTATCCCCTCTTGGCTACATGAATTAAGACGCCTACTTTATTGTGGAGAATGGATAGAAAGTCACGCCTTACACATCCATTTATTGGCAGCACCTGACTTTTTAGGTTTCAGCAACGTCATTGAAATGGCTGAAAAACACCCACAGGAAGTCAATAGAGGACTCACCCTTCAAGCCATCGGCAATGATATTATTCAATTAATTGGTGCCCGATCAGTACATCCTATTGGTGTAAAAATTGGTGGATTTCATAAAATACCAGAAACCTCACAACTACAAGCATTGTTACAAAAAATTGAAGTTGCTATTCCAGCAGCACAAGACATGCTGACATGGACAATTGCGATGCAACGACCACACTTTGACAATAAGCTCGCCAGTGTCTGCCTCCATCATGCTGATGAGTATCCAATGAACCGAGGTAATATTATCTCATCAGAAGGTTTAAACATCGACATCACTGATTATGAAAAATATTTCAAGGAATTTCAGGTTGATTATTCGACCGCTTTACATTCGCAATTGAATCAACATGCTTATCTACTCGGACCACTCGCACGGGTCAATCTTAATTTTCAACAATTACCCACTGAAATTCATGAAATTCTGGCACGACAGGGCTACACCTTACCAAACCATAATTTATTTGATGGCATGATTGCTCGCACCATTGAGTTACTTTATGCTTTATATGAAGCCCAACGAATCATTAAAAATAATGATTTTTCAAACACAAAAACACCTGAAATCAAACTAAAATCAGGTATTGCAATCGGCTGTACCGAAGCACCCAGAGGACTATTATGGCATCGTTATGATATTGACGAAGACGGCTACATTAAATACGCCAAGCTGGTACCGCCGACCAGCCAAAATCAGGG
>JABHHM010000216.1 GCA_018671575.1 Methylococcales bacterium
GTTAAAAATGGTCTCAAAATGCTCATTTACACACGTAAACTGTGCTTTTTCGACAATTTTATGCCTTGATTTGACAAAAATCTGAGTTCTCGGACAGCCTCCTAGGCAAAATCTAAACACGCTGAGTAATTACGACAAATCAACCATTAACTATACGACTGCTGGAGAGGCTTTTTTATAGTCATTAATCAAGCTTTTTACACGCTCACTCATTTGACCACCCACTGATTGCCAATACTCAACTCTTTCAAGATTAACTCTTAACTCTTCTTCCCCACCAGTAGCGACAGGATTAAAAAACCCCAGTCTCTCAAGAAACCGACCGTCCCTTTTATTTCTTTGATCTGTTGCAACAATGTGATAAAAAGGACGCTTTTTAGCACCACCTCTTGAAAGTCGAATTCTAACCATCTTAATAAGCCTATATAATTTAAATGTAATATTGTAATATCAATCCAGCTCATCATTTCAAAAAATCAGAACCAGAATCTAACCGTAAACAATGGATTGTACAAAAGTCTCTATAAAAATCAAACTTTTTTACATAATAGCTGAATATTCAGCTAAAAATTGCCTGATTTGATTTTATATGCAAGAATTCGCCTGTTTATTTAAAGTTTTTAGAATGGAGGTTTAAATGTTGGAATTCGTTCAGTTCCGCAAACATTATAGTCACAACGTCCTAATAAGAATGATATTACTCATGATTACCATGATTGTTATCCTTATTTGGCAAGATAGTTTTATTTCCGAAATTTATTTTAAAAACCAAAAAACCGATACTGGACTTATTATCAATGGAGCCATTATCAGCCTGTTTCTAATTGGCTTTATTAAAATGCTGATTACTTTGACACTTTACATACGCGAAGAAAATGCGATCATTAAATTTCTGCGTAACTATTCAGAAACACCTAACACCCCCATTGAAAACATTCATCCCAAAGCCATTATCTCTTCACGTTATTTAATGATGCAAAACCTTTATGATAAAAACACACAAATAGAACATGGCGTCCTGGCATCAGCACTCATCGCTCGCGAAAGCACTCGCATCAGCCTGCCCAAATTTATTAACAACATTTTGATATTAACGGGCGTTTTTGGCACCATTGTTTCACTATCAATTGCCTTATTAGGCGCATCAGACCTATTAGATTCCACCACCAACCTGGGCGGTATGGGAACCGTCATTCATGGAATGTCTACTGCTTTATCTACCACCATGACTGCCATTATTTGCTATTTGTTTTTTGGTTACTGCTACTTAAAATTATCCGATGTACAAACCAATTTAATCAGTGCCATAGAACAAATTACAACCAACTTATTGCTACCTCAGTTTCAAGTTAAACCAGAAAGTGTACTTTATGAATTTTCTGGTTTAATTAGGTCATTGCAAGGACTCGTCACACAAATGAGCAAATCACAAAATCACTTTGAGGAAGTCGAAACAAGACTAATGACTGCCTTAGAATCTTATCATAACAATGTAAAAGACCTTTCCAGTGATATGTCGACAATCAAACATCTCTTACATGAAGGATTCAGGTTACCTGACGACCTAAGAACGGAAATCAAATAACCTATATACAATGATTCAATCTAACTTTATCGACTTTCGCCCAAGCAACCATAATGACCAACAATCAGAAGGTTTTTGGCCATCATTCACCGATATCATGATGGTTGTTGTGCTGATTTTTTTAAAGGCAATGGTTATTTCCGTTATTCGCAACATGGAATTGGTCTCACAGTTACGGATGACCATGGAATCAGAACGTCAAGCCACCGAAGAAATTCTGTCAACCAATCAGGAAAAACAATCCCTATCTGCTCGCCTGACTGAAACAGAAAATGAAATTTCTATGTTGCGACTTTTAGCCATGAAACACAAAGAAACAATTGAGCAAAATCATATCACAATCAATCAAAAACGAGACCAAATTAACCAATTATCAAAGAACCTGATTGAAGCAAACGAAAACATAACCACACTAAAATATGACCATCAAACAGCACAAAATAAAATAGCATCACTATCAGACTCTTTGATATTTGCAAAAAACCAATATCAAGTCCTCAACACCCAATACAAAACCACAGAGACACGTTTCAACCAACTACAAGACAACAACAAACAACAAGCAGAATCGTTAAAAATTGCACTGACACAAATCACTGAAACGACTGAAGAATTACAACAATCAAATAATCAGTTTCAACTGCTTGAACAAAAATACAATAAATTAATTCGACCTGCTAGAACAGCCAAAGGAAAATTTGTGGTAGAAATTCGTTTTTATCTTAAAAATAAAAAAGAAAGCATCGAATATCGAACACCTAAAAACAGAAAATACCAAGCTATTTCCAGCGCACAATTAGACGTGCAATTATTACAATACAAAAAACGTTTTCCTAAAAAACTTTATATAAAAATAGTTTTCCCAAAAAATAGCGGTCTGTCTTACAATGAAGCATGGAAATTCACCAATAGAGTGCTTAAAAAATATGATTACTATCATAACTCCAAATAAATCGTCACCACTTATCGTAAAAAGCAACCACTGAGTCAGCCAAAAAGCTCAATCAATATAATAATTCCATTTAAATCCAATACCTTATAAAAACATTGTATTTCTGAAGTAGAACTCACCTCATTTATATAATGGTTTTCCCGTATTTAATAATATGTTAATATAGCCAATAATATAAAATATAAATTAATAATTACAAACAAGGGAATATTAATGAGACTACAAGAAATTGATGCTCAAGAACTTGCTACACTTCTAAATACCAACGAAAATATTCACCTGATTGATGTCAGGAATCACAATGAAATCATTCAGGGCCAACTTGCAAAAGCAAAACATTTGCCACTACACCTACTTCCCCTTAAAATGATTGATATCCCTAAAAATGACAAAGTTATTTTTTATTGCCACTCTGGCGCTCGATCTGCACAGGCATGCTCTTTCTTGAATGCCAAGGGACACGACAACGTCATTAACTTACGTGGAGGCATTTTAAACTGGGCAAGAAATGGATTACCCATTACTCAACACTAAATAAAAATGAAAATAAATACGTCCTGGAAAGGAAAAATGACATTTGATGCCGTCAATAATGACGGTCATCATGTAACAATGGATGCTTATTCTTCTGTTGGCGGCGAAAATAAAGCTCAGCGCCCCAAAGAACTGCTATTATCTGGCCTTGCTGGCTGTACTGGCATGGACGTTATCTCTATCTTGAAAAAAATGAAGATCATTCCAGCACAGTTTGATATCGAGGTTAGTGCAGATTTAACAGATAATCACCCGATTATTTTTTCGAACATTCAAGTCAAATACATATTTAAAGGCAACAACCTACCCCACAGCAAAATAGAAAAAGCAGTCAAACTGTCTCAGGAAAGCTTTTGTGGGGTAACAGAAATATTACGGCAATCAGCAACCGTTGGCTATCAGATTATCAATGAGAATTTAACAGAATAATTATTTTGCAATATCGGGTAAATCTGCCGAATAGCCCATGGCACTTTTAATCACATGATTTTTCACAGGTTTGGCTTTATTAAATAAAGACATGCCTGTATTTCTAGCCCAAACCAATGGCACAATTTCATTACAAAATAACCGTTTAAAAGCATCCATAGCAAACATCATGGTTAAATTATCAGCTTTACGCCAACGCTCATATTTTCTTAACACAGCATAATCACCCATATTTTTATGCTGTCTGACCTTATATTCTTCCAACAATACTTGAGACAATGCCGCCGCATCCAACAATCCCAAATTAACGCCTTGTCCTGCAAGCGGATGAATAGCATGTGCCGCATCACCAATTAAGGCGATGCCTGGTCGAACATAATTCAGGCTGTGCTGCAATTTGAGAGGAAAGGTAGCTCTTGGCTCGACCAACTCAACCTGCCCTAAACGATAATCAAACGCTTTAGATAATATTTTTTCAAACTCCAGCTTTTTCATTACCAATAATTCTTCTGCTTTATCCGCCGTATTAGTCCAAACGATGGAACAACAATCATTTTGTAATGGTAAAAAAGCCAACGGACCTTCTGGCAAGAAACGTTGCCACGCAGTTTTTTGATGACTCAATTCAGGCTTAACTGTAGCAACAACAGCCGTTTGATCATATGACCAACCCTTGGTTTCTATTTGGCATATTTGCCTGGTTTTTGAAGCAGAACCATCAGCCGCAATAATTAATCGGGTAGACAATCGTTTATTGCTGTCTAGAATCACCTGATGATGCTCATAACCTATATCAATTGCTTTTAAACTATTTGGACAAAAATGATGAATATTACTGAATTTTTTTGACTGTTGCCACAATAAAGTCTGAATGGATATATTTTCTACAATACAGCCTAAAAAGGGCTTATCCACATCAATACTGTCAAACTCAACTTCCCCAGATCCTGTTGAATCCCACACACGCATATGACGATAAAACTCTACCTGCTTTTCCAGTTCACACCAAACACCCAATGACTTTAGAATATTAATAGAAGCA
>JABHHM010000170.1 GCA_018671575.1 Methylococcales bacterium
TCAAAAAATCTTGAGCGAAAATTTTGTTAAGATAATTAGGGTCAGCTACTTATATATCTCTAATTTCCTATATTTAACTTGGTACTTGCATGACTGACGACAATGATTCAAATAATCATTCTTTAAAAAATCGTAAGCAACTACTTGATCAGTTAATGCAACAAGGTTCGGAGGAAGAATGGGATGCTTTTGATTTATCCTATGCCCAAGAACGCCTGTGGTTTATTGATCAGTTTTCTCCGCAAGACTCCACTTACAATATGGTTGCCGCCGTTCATTTACAAGGTAAATTACGTGTTGAATTATTAGAAAGGGCAATTAATAAAATTATTGAACGCCACGAATCATTGAGAACCAATTTTTCAACCATTGACGATGAACCTGTTCAAGAAATAAACCCATATCAAACATTAAGAATTGAAATATCCTTTTTAAATACCATCAAAAAAGAAAATCGTTGGCAAGCCATGTTAAAAAAGGTCAACGAAGAAATTCAACATGGTTTTGACTTGGAAAATGACTCGTTATTTCGTTTGAAACTTTTTTGTTTAAATAGAAAAAGTCATGTTTTGATCATTAACATGCATCACATTATTTCTGATGGCTGGTCAATCAATGTTTTTGTCAAAGAACTGGCGCTCTGCTATACCGCTTATATCAATGAACAAGAGCCTGTCTTAGAAGAATTATCAGTACAATATATTGATTATGCGGATTGGGAAAAAGAATGGTTGTCTGGCGAGCGATTACAACAACAGCTGAACTATTGGAAACAACAACTGGCAGGCATTGAAGTTTTAGAATTACATACCGACTTGCCTCGCCCTCCCGTGCAAACCACTCACGGTAGTCAGCTTCATTTTCAGCTGGATCACTTTTTAACCGCCGAATTGAAACAATTGGCCATTGATAAAGGTGTTACGCTATACATGGTCTTACTGGCCATTTTTCAGGTATTATTGTATCGCTACACCGCTCAAAAAGACTTCACCATTGGCACTCCCATAGCCAACAGAAGTCGCATTGAGTTTGAGAATTTAATTGGTTTTTTTGTAAACACGCTGGTAATTCGTACTGATTTGGATGACCAGTTGAGTTTCAATGATTTATTAAAACAAGTAAAAGCCACAACGGTTGATGCATTTGCTCATCAATCAGTGCCTTTTGCCAAATTAGTTGAGACGTTACACCCCGATCGTAACATGAGCTATTCTCCCCTTTGCCAGGTGATGTTTGCTTTACAAACCAGCGCCACAAAATTACCAGAGTTACCCGATCTTCATTTAGAAAAAATCCAACTAGATTATGGTACGGCCAAATTTGATTTAACGTTGGAGTTTGAGGAAGATGGCCAACAATTAAAGGGCCTGTTTGAATACAACACAGACTTATTCGAAATACAGAGCATTGAACGCATGGTGAATCATTTCACCAATTTGGTCAGAAATATTTTAGCATCACCCGCTACCCTTATTTCCAAATTAGTTCTGTTTTCCAAAGAAGAAAAGCAACAACTACTGACTGACTGCCAGGCCAAAAAACAGGTTTATGATAGCCACTTAACTTTAAACAAAGGTTTTGAAACTCAAGCAAAACAATATCCAAATATCATCGCTGTAATTAATGATGATGAATCACTCAGTTATCAACAACTGAATCAACGAGCCAACCAACTGTCTTTTCATTTAAACTATTTGGGTATTACACCTGGCGATTGTGTCGCTATGTGTCTACAACCAGGACTTTATAGTAGCGTTGCTATTTTAGCTATTTTAAAAACAGGGGCAATTTATGTTCCTTTGGATAATAATTATCCCATCGAAAGACTGAAATATATGCTTGAAGACAGTCAGGCAAAAGTAGTGATTACTGAATCAAAGCTTTTCAATAAACTCAAACCCAAAGGTTTATTTGAAACGGAACAAGTCACTCATGCTGTTTTCCTGCTGGATGAAGACTGGGATCAATGTTTTGACTATTCGCAAACCGATCCTGTCAGCAACCATGTTTCCAGCGATACAGCCTACATCATTTATACCTCAGGTTCGACAGGCAAACCGAAAGGTGTTTGCGGTCATCACCGTGGTGTGCTTAATTTATTAGACGATTTTAATCAACGTAAGCCACTGTTTGCAAATGCAAAATGTTCATTATGGACCAGTTTGAGTTTTGATGTGTCGCTGTACGAGATTTTTTCAGCCTGGCTATCTGCTGGCACATTGATTATTACACCCGACAAAGTCAGACTGGACAGCCAACAATTATTTACCTGGTTAGGTCATCAACACATTGACAGTGCATACTTACCACCTTTCGTACTCAGCGATATGGCTGATAATATTGAACAAGCACCCAGTTACATTTCACTTAAAAGATTATTGGTGGGTGTTGAACCCATTGCTGAAAAGTTATTACTGAGGATTCAAAATAATGTTACCGAGTTACAGATCATCAATGGTTATGGCCCAACAGAAGCCACCATTTGTTCCACATTATATAATGTATCCAATGGCAATAACTTGCACAGCAACACCCCCATCGGTAAAGCCGTACAAAACTTATCCCACTATGTACTTGATAAAAACCTTAATATGGTTCCAACAGGCGTACCTGGAGAGCTTTACATTGGCGGCACAGGATTAACCAATGGCTATTTAAACAATGCTGAACAAACCCAAAATGCATTCATTAACAATCCATTTGATGAAACCAATCATTCTGTTTTATATAAAACAGGCGACCGAGTGCTTGCTCTGACAGATGGGCAATTAATGTTTATTGGTCGTAATGACCACCAAGTAAAATTAAGAGGTTACCGTATTGAACTGGGTGAGATAGAAAGTGCATTATTAAACAGCTCCGAAGTTCGTGAATGTGTCGTTATTGTTCGGCAAGACAGTCCTGGCAATCAATTATTGGTGGCTTATATCATTCCCGAACCCAGTGCGGTGATTAATCAACGAGATTTAAGACAAGCCATTGCTGAAAAACTGCCTGATTATATGATTCCCAATGCCATGATGGTACTTGAGTCATTACCTCAAACAGCCAATGGTAAAATCAACCGTAAAGCTTTGCCAAAACCAACTGGACGTGGTTATTCTGCCGAAACGGAATATACCGCACCTCGATCACCTTTTGAAGAATCACTGGTTGATATTTGGCAAGAATTACTCAACCTCAAGCAAATTGGTATTTATGACAATTTTTTTGAGCTGGGCGGACATTCACTGTTAGCCACTCGAGTTATGTCACAAGTCACCAGTTTATTTAACACTGAACTGGCATTAAAAATATTATTCGAAAAACCCACCATTGCAGGACTGGCGCAACACATTCAACAAGCCCTTGAAGGTGAGTTTATTCATCCTCCACTGGAATCGTTAATAAAATCTTCACACACCAGCGCAGCACCATTGTCTCATGCTCAAGAACGTCTTTGGTTTCTTGATCAAATGAATCCAGGAAACTCTACTTATAATATTCCTGCTGCCATGGCAATCAAAGGTCAAGTTGATGAAGATGCCATTTTCAAAAGTATCCATGCCATTATTGAAAAACATGAAATCCTCAGAACTGTTTTTTTAGAAAAATATGGTCGCCCCTATCAATATGTCAAGGATAGTTTGAGAATTGATATACCGCTGATTGATTTAAGACATTTAAATCGATCAGGTGGTGAACGTGAAATAAAAACAATCCTCGATAGATATGCACGATTCAATTTTAATTTGTCCACAGGACCATTAATTAAAGTTTGTTTAA
>JABHHM010000369.1 GCA_018671575.1 Methylococcales bacterium
CAATAGGTGCACGTTCAGCATCTGGACCAAGATTTCCAGATGCTGAACGTGCACCTATTGGATGCTGTTTGTATAATTCAAGTTTTCATCAAATCAAGGAATAAAATTTTTGAAAAAGCGCAGTTTACAAATATAAATGAGCATTTTGAAACAATTTTTAACGCAGAGTTGACGGAAAGATGAGTTATCAGACAGCCTCCTAAATAACTACCAACACAAACAGGAGAACGATTATGAAATCAATTCAATCATTATTACTTGCGGCTTTATTATCAATGAGTTCAATGGCTACTTTTGCCGGTCCAGTGAATGTTAATGATGCCGATGCAGAGAATTTAGCCGATTCATTGAATGGGATTGGCAATAAAAAGGCTTTGGCGATTATTGCTTATCGTTCAACTCACGGTAATTTTATGACAATAGATTCTTTAACACAGGTAAAGGGTATCGGAACTAAAACAGTGGAAAAGAATAAAGAGTTGATACTGCTTAAATAACGCAATATGGTTCTCACACAAATGTGTGGGAACCATTCAGTCCTATACCTCACTCAGCTCAATAGTCCACTTTTTCCAAATCAGATACACTGCTGGTAGCACCAATAAAGTTAGAAAAATTGCGCTGACCATACCACCTAACATAGGTGCTGCAATCCTCTGCATAACTTCTGCACCCGTTCCAGTGCCGTATAATATGGGAATTAAGCCAGCAATAGTTGCCGATACAGTCATCATAATTGGACGAACTCGCAATAAAACCCCATTAACAACGGCTTGTTTTATCTGCTCAAAAGTCAGTAGTCGATGCTCATTTTTAGCGATTTGTTGTTGCTCTTTAAGTGATTGATCCAGATAAATCAACATGATGACGCCAATTTCCACCGAAACACCTGCCAAGGCGATGAACCCTACACCGACAGCCACAGATAAGTTAAAATTCATGATATACAACAACCAAATACCACCAATCATGGCACAAGGCAAAGTTCCCATGATGATGGCAACTTCCATCACGTTGCGAAAATTGAGATACAACAAAATCATGATGATGAAGAGTGTAATGGGGATGACAATCATCAACTTTTGTTTGGCTCTAATCATGTATTCATACTGACCAGACCAGGCAATTGAATAACCTGGTGGTAATTTGATTTTTCCTGCAACTACTTTTTGTGCCTCTGCCACATAAGATCCTAAATCTCGACCTTCAATATCGACAAAAATCCAACCATTGAGTCGGGCATTTTCACTTTTTATCATTGGCGGACCTTCTTCGATACTGATTTTAGCGACTTCTTCCAGAGGAATTTGAGCACCTTGTGGTGTGATGATGGGTAACATTTTAAGCTCTTGTAATGAATCTCTGATTTCTCTGGGATATCGAATATTAACAGGATAACGCTCTAAACCTTCGACTGTTTGAGTGACATTCATACCACCAATTGCTGTTTTCACCACCTCTTGCACATCGGTAATATTAAGACCAAATCGAGCAGCGTTGAGGCGGTTGATGTTAACAGTCACATATCGACCACCAGCTACTTTTTCTGA
The DNA here is from genome assembly GCA_018671575.1 of Methylococcales bacterium. Classification (GTDB taxonomy): domain Bacteria; phylum Pseudomonadota; class Gammaproteobacteria; order JABHGC01; family JABHGC01; genus JABHHM01. The sequence continues at coordinate 1,551 of JABHHM010000369.1, forward strand.
AAAAACTGAGGCAGTACCTGGAATACTTTGAATAATGGTTTCTAATTTTGCTCCAATTTTTTGAATAATGGCTAAGTCCTGACCTGCTATTTTTAGACCCAATGGGGTTTTAATGCCTGTTGCCAACATGTCAATTCGAGTTTTTATTGGCATCACCCAGGCATTGGTGACACCTGGAAACTGAATGAGTTGGTTCAATTCAGACTTAATTTGATCAATCGTCACTCCTGCTCGCCATTGATTTTTAGGTTTTAATTGAATCAAGGTTTCAATCATGGTTAATGGGGCAGGATCAGTGGCTGTTTCGGCTCGACCAATTTTACCAAACACACTTTTAACTTCGGGGTGTGTTTTAATCAGTTTGTCGGTTTGTTGTAATAATTCGCGTGCCTTGCCGATTGATATTCCTGGGAAAGTTGTCGGCATGTACATTAAGTCCCCTTCATTTAAATCAGGCATAAACTCTGAGCCAAGTTTATTTAATGGCCAAAAGCCAACCACCACAATCATCAAAGCAAACAGTAAAACTGTTTTTGGCCAATTCACCACGCCTTTGATAAATGGACGATAGAGCAACATCAAACCTTTATTGATGGGGTTTTTATGCTCAGGTATGATGTTACCTCTGACAAAATATCCCATTAGTACAGGCACCAAAGTGATTGCAAGCAAAGCAGAGGCCGCCATTGCATACGTTTTTGTGAAAGCTAATGGTGAAAACAATTTTCCTTCTTGTGCCTCTAAGGTAAAAACGGGCATGAAACTCAACGTTGTAATCAGCAGTGAAAAAAACAATGCTGGCCCCACTTCTCCAGCAGATTGTTTGATAATTTTCCAATGATCATAATCCTTGTCTGCTTTGTGTTTTTCAATATTTTTATGTGCATTTTCGACCATTACAATGGCTGCATCCACCATCACGCCAATGGCAATTGCAATACCACCCAATGACATGATATTGGCATTAATGCCTTGAAATTTCATGATGATAAAAGCACTTAAAATGCCCACGGGTAAACTGATTAAAATGACCAGAGAAGATCTGAAATGAAATAAAAAAACAATACAAACCAGTAACACCACTATAAACTCTTCAAATAATTTGTCTCGTAAATGGGTAATGGCGCGATCAATCAACGAAGAGCGGTTGTAAGTTTCAACAATTTCTACTCCTTCAGGCAAACTTTGTTTTAAGTTTTCCAATTTAGTTTTCACTCGTTCGATCGTTTGCTGCGCATTTTCACCCCATCGCATCACCACAATGCCGCCAACAACTTCGCCCTCACCATCCAGTTCTGCTAAACCACGTCGCATTTGTGGTCCAACACGAATATCTGCCACATCATCTAATAAAATAGGTGTTCCAGATGAGTTAAAGCCCAATGGGATGGTTTTTAAGTCATCAATTTTGGTGAGATAGCCTGTTGATCTAACCATGTATTCAGCTTCACCCATTTCAATCACCGAGCCACCCACTTCTTGATTGGATTTAATGATCGCCATTTTGATTTTTTGTAATGATATTTTAAAGGAACGTAATTTTTGCGGATCAATCACCACTTGGTATTGGCGTACCATACCGCCTATGGTTGCCACCTCAGAAACACCTGGCACAGCTTGTAATTCATACTTTAAAAACCAATCCTG
>JABHHM010000519.1 GCA_018671575.1 Methylococcales bacterium
CCTTGCAACCATTGACGTTGCCAATGAGCATAATCGATGTATTGAATGGGCAATACTGGCAATGGATCAGGTTGTTGCTGACTGAATGCCTGATAACATGCCACTACTTCCTGAGTAAAAACAGACAATGACCAGCCATCCGTGATGATGTGGTGCATATCAATAAATAAACAATATTGCTGCTCTGTGATCTGATATAAAATAGCACGAAATAAATAATCACAACTCAAATCAAAACTTTGTTGTGATGCCAACTGCATTTCCTGACGGGCAACAGATTCTGCATTTTCAGTTTTAATTAAGTCACAAACTTCTAATTGCCAACCTTCTGCATCTAATACTTTTTGACTGGGTACTCCCGACTTGTTAACAAATACTGTGCGTAAGGATTCATGTCGTTTGACAACCTGATTTAAGGCATCTTTCAATATTTCAACTGACAAATTGCCTTGTAAGTTCAATGCACCCGACAAATGATAAAAACGGCTTGATCCTTTTTCCAGCTGATCCAAAAACCACAATCGTTCTTGTGCAAATGACAAGGGAATATCACCCGTACGTTTAACCACTTCAATGGTTGATTGTTGTAATTGCAAAGTTGGGTCATCCAGTAATTCTGCAATTTTTGCAATGGTGGTTCTTTCAAAAAGATGTCGTAACGGCAATTCGACACAAAAGACCCGACGTATTCGAGCAACTATTTGAGTCGCCAGCAATGAATGTCCGCCCAGTTGGAAAAAGTCATCATGAATACCGATGGGTTTAATGCCTAGAATATCTGACCAAATACTTGCCAATATTTGTTCAGTTTCTGTTGTGGGTGCGACATATTCATGAGTTCTACCTTCATCATTCTGCCAATCGGGCAATGATTTTTTATCAACTTTGCCATTAATGGTTAACGGAATTTCATCTAAAAATACAATTAAGGATGGCAACATATAATCAGGCAATATTTGTGATAAATATTCACGTAATGCTTCGGCATTTAAAGTCTCTTGTTCATGCAACACCACATAAGCAATCAGTCGTTGATTGTTAGAATTGTCTTCTCTTGCCAACACAATGGATTCTTTTATCTTATCATTTTGATGCAGTGCGGCTTCTATTTCTCCCAGTTCAATTCGATAACCACGAACTTTAACCTGATCATCCAGTCGTCCGACAAATTGAATTCGACCATCAGGTAAATATCGAACCAAATCACCCGTCAGATATAGAGATGAGTTGAGTCGCTCACCTACTCGAACGACCCCCTCCCCTTTGTTGGATAATTTAGAAGAGTCTTCAAATGGGTTATCGATAAATTTTTCTGCTGTTAATTGCTTGCGCTGATGATAACCCAGTGTCACCCCATCACCTGCGATGGCTAACTCCCCTATCACACCGACAGGAACATTATTTTTATAACGATCAAGCACATATAATTGAACATTATTCAATGCTTTACCGATATTGACGATATTATTTTTTGTAATCTTAGTCAGAGAGCTATCAACGGTGGCTTCGGTTGGTCCGTAAACATTATAAAAATTAACACTGGGCATTTCTGCCAAACGATCCCACAAATCCTGACTCATAGATTCACCGCCAATCAGCACATGCTCTAACGACATTTCTGAATCATCCAATGCACCTGCGGTCATTAACAACTCTATCAATGCAGGTGTTCCATCCAATACCTGAACTTTTTGTTTGATGAGTATCTGACGCAATTGCTGCGGTTCGGTACGGGCTTCCAGCGGTAGAATGACCAGTGTATCGCCCATCACTTGACGTTGCCATTGTTTGACAGAGGCATCAAAAACCAATGGAGCATTGAATGTAACCACCAACGACTCACCACCTTTATAGATTGCTTGATCCAATGCGTGTGATAAATGCAGTAAATTTCGATGCGCCACACAGACACCTTTCGGTTCGCCTGTTGAACCAGAGGTGTAGATGATGTAGACAAGGCTATTGATATTCATCTGAATAACAGGATTATCTGATCGCTGTTGGGCTATTTGTATCCAATCATTATCAATCAAAACAAGTGCAGACTTTTTGGGCAAACAGTCTTGCAAAGATTGTTGTGTGATCACTAGTTCTGCATTTGTATCATCCAACATAAAAGCCAGACGTGTTGTTGGACTGTTCGGGTCTAAAGGCAAATAAGCAGCACCTGTTTTCAAGATTGCCCACAATGCCACCATCATTTCGACTTGACGATGCAAACAAATTCCAACAATGTCACCTGATTTAACATTGTTTGCCATCAAATAATGAGCCAGTTGATTGGATTTTTCATTCAACTGCTTAAAACTTAACCGATGCCCACCACAAACGACAGCAATTCGATCGGGTCTTTGTTGGGCTTGTTTCTCAAATAACTGATGAATACAGAATGATTGATCATAATCATCTTGAGTATGATTGAAATTTTCAATGAGTTGTTGTTCATATTGACTCAATAGTTGCAATGCAGACACATTTTGATCAGGTTGTTCGACCATGCCCTCTAGTAATCTAACAAAATGCTGTTGCATTTTTACGATGCTATTCTCTACAAATAAATCTGTATTATAATTCAATGTCGCAATGATTTGTCCCGATGATTGTTGTTCTAATAATGTCATGGTTAAGTCAAATTTTGCACTATCCACTCCCGTTGTTTCTGGTGTCATGGTTAATTCAGGCAAGACAATTTGCTGACCAGGCATATTTTGTAACACAAATAATACTTGAAAAATCGGTGAATGACTCAAGTCCCGATGTGACTGGACTTTTTCCACCACTTTTTCAAAGGGAATATCTTGATGAGCATAGGCTTCTAAAGCTATTTGTTTCACTCGTTGTTGCAATTCTGTCACACTTGGATTACCCGACAAATCA
>JABHHM010000161.1 GCA_018671575.1 Methylococcales bacterium
ACCGCATTCAATTCACACCAGACTTACTGCCGTCTGATTTGGTTGGAACTGAAATTTACCGCCAGTCTAGTGGTGATTTTGAATTCAGATCTGGCCCCATTTTTCATAATATATTGTTAGCAGATGAAATAAATAGAGCGCCTGCAAAAGTACAATCAGCGCTGTTAGAAGCAATGGCAGAAAATCAGGTAACCGTAGGCAAAGAAACCTATCCGTTACCACCTCTTTTCATGGTTTTAGCCACTCAAAATCCTGTTGAACAAGAAGGCACATATCAACTCCCAGAAGCACAACTTGATCGTTTCTTAATGCATGTTTGGGTCGAATACCCAAATCATGAAGAAGAACTGGCTATTCTGGATCTTGACAGCCAGGAACATCAAAAAGCCTCAACCCCATGCTTAAGTCCTCTTGACCAAGCAACTATTTTTAAAGCCAAAGCAGCGGTTAATAAGGTTTATATTGATCAAAAATTAAAGCAATACATTGTCTCTTTGGTCATCGCAACCAGAAACCCTGAAAATTACGACAACGACTTAAAAAGATGGAGTCGATTCGGAGCCTCACCAAGAGCCAGTATCGCTTTATTACGCTGTTCAAAAGCAATCGCTTGGCTACAAGGAGACGCATTTGTTACCCCAGAACACATTCATGCCGTTGCAAAAGAAGTCTTAAGACATCGAATTCTCCTTACTTTTGAAGCTGAAGCTGATGGCATTACAACGGATGTTTTTATCGAAAAATTATTAGCCGTTGTTGCTATTCCTTAACCCCAATACCAATGAAACAATTACTGCCTGAAATTAGCGACTTATTTGAGTTACGCCATCAAGCTCATTCCATTGGGTTAGCATCACATCATGCAGTAAACTCTGTATTATGCGGTCTTTATAAATCTGTGTTTAAAGGTCAAGGCATGGATTTCGATGAAGTTAGAGAATATCAACATGGTGACGAAATCCGAAATATGGATTGGCGTGTCACAGCAAGAACCAACACACCCCATCTAAAAGTTTATCGGGAAGAAAGACAAAGAACCGTCATGCTATGCGTTGATATCGGTAGCCACATGATGTTTGGCACACGAAAAACATTTAAAAACATACAGGCAGCCAAAGTAGCGGCATTACTAGGTTGGGCGGCCTCATCAAACAAAGACCGTGTAGGGGCTTTATTGTTTGGCGATATAACAGGCTTAAGATATTTTCGTCCCAGCCATGCCAAAAGATCATTATGGCAAATGCTACAATCGATGACGACTATTAATCACACGGCAACCAGCCCTAGAACAGAACTACCAAAAGCCATCCAAAAATTAATACACAGTACCCCGACAGGTGCTCTCATATTGATCATTGCTGATTTCAATTACAACTTCGAAAACTTACAACACGCTTTAGGAAAACTTCGGCAAAAACATGAAATCATTTTACTACCCATAGATGATAATGCCGACCAAACAATTCCTGCCATGGGAAAAATCATGTTTACCCAAAGCAATGGCCAGCAATGTGAAATTGACACTGACTCTGAAACTGGCAGACAAAAATATAAGCAAACCTGGACTGAAAATCGTCAACAGATAAATAGTATTTGTAAAAAACTGGGTATTGATATCATTGAAATATCAACCCATGATGATGTCCATTCAACATTAATCAAAAGCCTAAGAAAACGGGTATTCCACCATGGAAAATGACGTTGCAAACCCATCTCTACTCAAAGACATTGATGGTTTTGAATCAACCTTACCCATGATACTAGAAAACACCTCATCCTATTTACTACTGATATTTTTAGCCACTATCATTGTCACTATCATCGTCTATTTCCGTCAAACACTGCTATCAAACTCATGGCAATCATCGGCAAAAAATGAGTTATCAGAATTACAACAACGATTAAGCCATGATAATTTAAACAATATTCTTTCCGACTTATCTGTCTTATTGAGACGTATTGTAATGATGAAATACCAAAGAATACAGTGTGCAGGTCTCTATGGCGATGACTGGTTAAAATGGCTCAACCAACATGACCCAAAAGGTTTTGACTGGCTCAACAATGGACAGTTATTAATTAAAGAAGCTTACTCAGGACAACAATCTCTCATCAAAAAAAATGAGCTCAAACAATTGTTAACAGCAACCCAAAAATGGATTAATTAAAAATGCTGAGTTTTAAATGGCCCTGGATGGCAATACTCCTAATACTGCCATGGATAATGCCTTATTTTTTATCCAAACAAAAAACCACAAAGGCTTCATCTGAACTGAGCTTATTACATTCAGGAATTCATAAACTGGAAGCCGCATTTTCCAATAACACCATCAATAAAAAAAACACTCGATCACTCTACCGATTCTTATTATTTTTATTGTGGATTTCCATCATTATCACATTAATGAGGCCTCAAATAATTAAGGAATATACAGAAGTAAGAAACAGAGGCTATGACTTAATGTTAGCTGTTGATGTATCACGCTCAATGCTGGCTCTGGACTTCAAATATAATGATCATCCTGTTAATAGATTGGCAGTCGTCAAAGGGGTATTAGACCAATTCATCAGCAAAAGGACAGGAGATAGAGTTGGATTGATATTATTTGGAGATGGCGCCTATGTTCAATCTCCACTAACATCAGACGGAAATATTGTTAGAAACATGCTAAAAAACACCATTCCAAGGGTTGCAGGAGATGGCACAGCCATTGGAGATGCCATTGGTTTAGCCGTTAAAAAATTACGTCACCGACCTGCGGGCTCCAGAATATTAATTTTATTAACTGATGGAGAAAATACCTCAGGATCTCTAGCACCACTTGACGCCACCATGTTAGCCAAACAATATAATATTAGAATTTACACGATTGGCGTAGGTAGTGAGGGGGAAGTCCCTTTTCCAGGGGAAAATGGAAAAACCACCCTAGAAAAAATGGAATTAGATGAGGACTTACTCAAAAATATTGCCCACAAAACCAATGGTGTATACCACAGAGCAACAGATACTGAAGCATTGGAAAATATTTACAAAAAAATTAACTCACTTGAAAAAACAGAAGCAGAAACTAAAAGTGTCATGATTCCACAATCAATCTACCGCTGGCCATTATCACTCACATTGCTTTGCCTGTTAATTATTGCAGGATTGTCATTAGGCAGAGGTGGCAAATGGTAGCTCAAAACTTCCATTTTGAATACCCACTACTGCTTTTAGCATTGGCAATTCCTTTCCTCCTATGGTGGTTGCCACGCACTCAATTAAAAGAAGATAATTTTGAAAAACTCAAACCCTATGCTGATAGCCACTTATTACCCTATTTAATTACACAAAACAGTTTACAACAAGTCACCACAAAAAAAGCATTCATTAACTGGGCAATGTTATGGGTATTAAGCATCATTGCCATGGCAGGTCCTCGATGGGACTACCATGACGTACGTGTTTTTAAACCTGCAACAAGCTTGGTTATTTTACTCGATATTTCAAAATCGATGGATTCAGATGATGTTCGTCCATCACGTTTAATTCGTGCCAAACAGGAAATAGAAGATTTTGTATCTCTTGCCAAACAGACTAATATTGGCTTAATCGCATTTGCATCCATTGCCCACATTGTCACCCCCATTACCGAAGACCATAATACTTTAATTCATTTATTACCCTCACTATCAACTCAATTGGTCAAATTTAAAGGCAGCCGAATTGTTAACGCCATCAGCCAAACAAAAAAATTATTGCAGTCACAACCCAAAGAAAACCCGAAGGCAATATTGTTAATTACCGATGGTGATTTTAATGAAAATCAACTGGAAAAAACAATACAAAGTCTACAAAAAGAAAATATACGGTTGTATATCATGGGGATAGGAACAAAAGATGGATCTCTCATTCCTGGACATAATAACAACTGGATGACTGACCAATCGGGCAAAAAAATAATCAGCCAACTCAATGAAGCAGAACTTGAAAATTTAGCAACGCTAGGAAAAGGTGTCTACACCACAGCAAATTACCGTGACAATGACACTCATATTTTGCTTGATGCCATAGAAAAAAACATGCCGACTAATACCATAGAAAAAAACCCTGTTAGAGTTTGGCATGAGCGATTTTATATCCCTCTGTTTTTTATTATTCCGTTATTATTGTATCGTTTTAAACAAAATAGTGTGTAGCCATAAATGTTAGCCTCAAACAAAAACATTGCCCACGTCATCATTACTACCATTCTCTTGTTGGTTGTTACTCCAACAATCCATGCAAATGAAAACGCTGAGCATTTATTTGAACAGAAAAAATACACCCAAGCCGCCGAAATTTTTCAAGATGAATACAAAAAAGGAGTCGCCTATTATCGAGCTGAAAATTATCAAAAAGCAATCGAATCTTTTAAAAAAGTAACCCGTGATAAAGCTGAATTAAGTAACTCGACCACTCAAACTAAACTTATGCCCTTGCAGCATAAAACACTCATTTCAGCACAATACAATATTGGCAACAGCTATTTCAAATTGAAACAATATCAAAAAGCCATTGAAAATTATCAAGATGTTATTAACAGCACAAATCATGAAAAAGCTATTTTTAATTTAGCCTTAGCAAAAGCAATGCTAAAACAAAAAAAGAAAGAAGAGAAAGAAAAAAAGGAAGAAGAGAAAAAGAAGAAGAAAGATAAGGAGAAGAAAGATAAGGAGAAGAAAAAGAAAAAAGAAAATAAAAAGAAGGAAGAAAAAAAGAAGAAAAAAGACAAAGAAAAAAATAAAAAAGAAAAAAAGAAAGAACCTAAAAAACAGCAATCCAAAAGCAAACAAGAAAAAGAAAAAAAATCAAGCGCTGAAAAATCATCAGAACAGAAAAAAGGAAAAAGAAAACCATCTGAAACAGGCAAAGATAAAGATAAAGACAAAAATAAAAACAAAGGCAAAGGCAAAGGCAAAGGCAAAGATAAAGATAAAGATAAAGATAAAGATAAAGATGATAAAAACAATAAAACAAAAAATAACAGCCAGAAAGAAAGTAATGCCAAAAATAAAGAGCAAAATAAAGACATAAATAAAGACATAAATAAAGACGAAAACAAAAAATCTCAAAAAAACAAACAAATATCAGCAACGCCAAAAGAATTAAAAAATGACCAAGATCAAAGCAAACTCATTAAAAACCTCAAAAATTTAGAGAATAATCAAAAACAAAAAACACCTAAAAAGCCAAAACAAGATTCTCAACTTCCAAAGTCACACATCTCTCCTCAACTGATTGAACAATGGCTAGACAGAGTTGAAGGTGATGCGGGCAGATTACTTAAAAATCAGTTTTATTTGAATGAACGTAATGAATGGAATAGAAATAACCGACAATTTAAAGAAGTGCGTCCATGGTAAAATTTTTTGAACCAAATGATTGTCATTTTTAAAAAAACAGATACTATCTGAAATCTCATTAAATACAGGAATAAGCAATGGCCGTAATCAATGACCCATGGGATAAAAATAACGAACAACCGCCCGATATCAGTGAAATTTTCAATAAACTTAAGAAATCTATCAAACAACCTAAAAATGGGAAGCAACCAAATATGGATCAATCTAAATCATTTAAAGTCATACTATCCATAGTTCTAGTCCTTGTTTTAATCAGTTTTGTTTCGTCAACTTATTATACCGTCAATAGTGGCACGGTTGGAGTATTGGCAACATTTGGTAAATACAATGACGAAGTTAAAGTACCTGGTCTACACTTCAAAATTCCAATCATGCAAAATTTACACACCGTTGACATTAAAATGCAAACGGCACATTATTTTGGCAACCGCGACATGCCAGATGAAGATGGAGTGGTTAATCGACCAGGCCTTAAAGTGTTAGACAACAAAAGCCTCCCCATTGGCATTGAACTGTCAGTTCAATACACACCGATTGCATCTGATGCCAGCAAAATTTTGTCACAATATGGAAGAAATTACTTCGACAAACTCATTAACCCTCTGGTTCGAGATATAGTCAGGAATGTTATCGGTAACTACAACGCTGAAAGCATTGCTCAGCAACGCTCCAAAATTGGCACTGAAATAAGTATCAAACTCACTAAAAGAATGTCAGGATTGCCGTTTCAACTAACCAATATTGCACTTAGAAACATACAGTTGCCAGAAATTGTACTGAAAAAAGTCAAGGAAGTTCAACTTGCAAAACAAGAAGAACAACGCCTTGCAATGGTTGAAAAACAAGCCAAAAAAGAACAACAAATAAAAACCATTCAAGCTAAAACACGGTTGATTGAAGTCACTACCAGCGCCAAAGCAGATGCCGAGAAAAAACGCATTGAAGCAGATGCAAAATCATACCAGATCAAAAAAGAAGCAGAAGCTTTAGCGGAAGCAAACAAACTTATCGCAGCATCTGTCACATCTGAACTGATCAATTATCATTCCGTAGAAAAATGGGACGGGCAATACCCAAGAATGATTTTAAGTGGCGGGCAAGGCAATGGGCTCATGATTTCACTGCCTGATGTCACCTCAAATAAAGACCGATAGCTCAACGATCCTCATGGGAGAGCGCAAATCACTCTCCCAAAATGAGAGTCTAACAACGCCTCAATTCAATTGCGGCCCCTAACCTTCGTAACTTTTAACAATCTCATCAAAAAATGTTCGGCCAGAATCTGACAGAATATAACTCTGCGAACTTGGTTTTTCCAACATAATATGGCGCTCAACCAGTATACTTTTAATGGCACTGGCCAAATCATTTTTCATCTTACCTTTTTCTAAAATTTCTTGAGTATCAGGCATCTCATTAATGGCTTCTATATCTGCGATTGTAATACCACCAGAGGAATCAGTTAGTTTAGATAGTCGGTAATTATTTTCTGTCAAATACTTACCCAGTAACAGTAGGAGTAAGCAAGCTTTCATCATAACATCGGTCTTAAGCTCTTCACTGCTACTATTCCTATCTCTAATAAACAGATATTCTGCCTCTTCAACCAGCTCAACACCATTCATGGCATATTGACTTCTATAATCTTTAAGATTATCCATTACCTCATTAAAAAGAGGGTTTTCGACAAATTGAGAACTATTATTCAATATTGTTTTATTAATTATTTTTCCATTCATTAATTGACTAAAAATCTCAGCACTTAAATTAGCATCATACACTCAATGTCTCCTTTGCAAATTCTAATGCAAGATATTCAAAAAAATAGGTATCATCAGTCAGTCGTTGTTTTTGTAATGTGGGTAAAATTCTGTCTTCATTTAATCTCGGCAAAAAAGCTTCCAGACCAAACAAAACATCCTGTAATTTAAAATCATTTGTTCTATTTTGTAATTCGTTAATGATAAATTCATGAATATTCGGAATATAATCGGGAATTTCTGACTGATTCATAGACTGGCTGATAAAAATTTGTCTATCCTGATCAACTGAATGCGTTGCGGGCAATGCGACGAGTGTCTTATTTTTCTCTTTGATTTTTGTTTCTTCAATAATCGCAAGGTATTCTTTAAAGCGTAACTTAGATGTTTCTTTGCTCCAGTTTAATTTTGCAGAATATTTAGAACGACGATTAGACAAACCTTCTAAGGCAGATGTTTTTGAAAAAATAGAGGCATCAGCAGTTAAATATTTATTGCGTTGTTTTCCATGTCGCAAAGGAATCAAGTTGTCAATTAACTCACTGAAACTACTCTCAATTGCCAGAAAATACCCACGATCTTCTTCAAGATGATTGGAAAACTGTTCTAGCTTATGTGCAAGCAAGGCGATATTTTTATAATAACTGGTAATGGCTGTTTTGCGAAACTGGATAGCACTGGCCACATTATAACGCTTCAAACCTGAGTCAGAATGATATTCAATTAAATGCTGAATGGCTTTAGAAAATGTTTTTGTCTTAACCATTTCCATTTCAGGATTAATAAACTCATAACAAGGCAAAACAAAACGAACATACAATGTCGTCACCCTATCATACAAATCAAACACATTAACATCAGAAGACCCCGTATTATAGTGCTTATAATCTTTTGCAATGGAATCAACTTGTGCCGTCAAGCCACTCACATTTTCTTTGATTTTTGAATGAATCTCACTCATCAGGACATTAAATGACTTCATGGCATCAACATAGTTTTGACTATAAGGATCCAATGATTCAATGTCATCACTGATATCAACAATCCTCTTTCTTAATTGCTCAAAATCAAAATCAGTCAGTTCTTTGACTCGTTTTATATCCAAAAACCTCAGCAGATCAACAATGAGTCGCTCAATGGTGATCATCCCTGTGTTTTTGTTATTGTGAATAAAAACACCATTTTCAATCAATGACACAATACTGAGGTGATAGTCCGTATTATTTTCTTCTGTCTCACTACAAATTTCATGATTGTAGAGTTTGATATATAACATTTCAGGAAATTCAAGCGAGCCATCGTGCGTATCAATATAATCAAGCAACTTTAAAAATGAACGTTGATGCTTGACGATGGCTGTAATTAAAACATCACGATTAAGCTTCACGCTTTACTTCCCCAAATTTTTGAATATGATCAGGCAAAATATTGATGTGGCATTTATTCACCAGCGGTTTCTCAACCATACAATGATCAATCATAATCCAACGTCCTACTTTCATACTGACTGAGGGTGAAAATTGTGGCGTTGCACAAAAAATAGAAAAACCATGATCGGCAATTTGTTTAATGGCAGCATCGGTATTGTAAGAATCAAGTGTACCTATTTCATCCACAATGATAGGAAAACTCAATGAAATATAGTGGGGTATGATGCGCTTGAGTAAAATAGACAACACAAACGCTGAAATCGTTGCCGTTGTTCCACCTGATTGAGCTTTGGTGACAACCTCTCCCGTTTCCTCCAAGGTGTAATGATAATCAATAGAAGAAATAATGTCGTGAATTTTTAAGCGTCTGGATTTTTTATTAAAAAAATCCTCAACAAAGTTAGTTAATGAACTATAAAACTGTGCCTCCAGCAAAGTATCATCCTGGATATCATGTTTTTCTAATGTTGCCAGTAAAGATTCAAATCGTTTATTGATCACCAAATGAAGTTTAATCTCAGACAGATTGGAAATATTTTTATCATTGAGCTCGTTATTAATATCATGAATAGAATTGGTTAAATGCGCCCCTGTTTCTTTCAACTCATTTAGCTGACTACTCACCAACTGATTGTGTGAACGAATTTCATTCAAATATTGATTACGATCATATTCAAGCGTTGAAAAAGCAGACAAATAAGATTGAACAATACGCTCACATTCATTTAAACAAGCTCGTTCTTTATGAGGATCAACATCAGATGATGGTAATTCATCAATGAGTTTTTGTAATTGACCATTAAAATAACTAAATTTTTGAGCAAACTGACCAGCCAAATCTGCAACAGCTTCGGCTTTATTGTGGTTTAACTCCATCAAATCCAGTGACTCATATTGACAGTCAATGGGCTTAGTCAAAGATTTAGCAACCTTTAATCGATTGTCAATTTTATCGAAACTTTGCTGTTGTTCTTGAAGTCTGCTTATCTCATGATTCGCAATATTCCAATCGCCTTTAATTTGATTAAAATTTGCTTGCAGTTCATCTAGCGTCATCGTATCTGTTTTTTGCTGTAATTCCTTGTGTTCAATTTCGGTTTTTGACTGACTAATTGAACGTTCTAGCTCTGGCAAGCCACTAATCGACTCTAATTCACGGATTATTTTATCAATTTCACCCTTTGTGCTTTTAATAAGCTCTTCAACATTGTCCTCTTTAATGGCTTTATGTTGATATTCAATTTCTTTGTCTAAATCATCAATTTTGTTCTCCAGCGTTAGCTTCTCTTTCGCCCAGTTTACAATTTGTTGTTTACTGTCAAAAACTTTATAAGGCGTATCAATAACGGTTTTATCTAAAAAAGTAAGATTGCGATCGATATCTTGACCAAACAATTCGGTAAACGCTAAGATGATTTTTTTCTGCTGCTCATTTATCGGTGTTGCTATATTGGCAAGATTTTTATTAAGAGAAATCAAAGCATTAACACTGTCTGGAGAATCCAGTTGATATAATATCGTTGACTCTGAATTTTCAATTAATTCATTAAATTTTTTAAATTGTTCACTACACTTATTTTTATCTCGAATATTTTTTTCCAGCTTATTTTTAATGCCATCTTCTTCCTGATATTGCTTAAGATTGGATCTTTCTTTATCGAGCTCTTCATTGAGTATTTCAATAATTTCTCTCGGTGTGTTTGAGCCATAAGTGCCGATCAGTTTTTTAGTGCTTTCTGATTTAAACACATCTTTCCGATATCTTTTATCAAGCGTTGAGATAGCTCCTTTATTGGTTAACAATTGGCGGTCTAATTTGTTTATTTTATTATTGAGTTCCTGTTTAACGCCATTGACCTGATTAAATTTTTCTTGAGCTTCTTTGGCTCTAAAAACATAATCCTCCTTTGCTCGTACCAAAGCTGATTCAACCGAATTAAATTCTGAAGAGTACGCCGTAAACGCCTCTTTAATCGCATCAAAATTTGATTTAACCCGATCAAAACGTGGCTTAGCGTTGACTAGCGACTGTATCCATTGTTGTTTTTTGCGTAAAGCTTCATATTGTTCTGGCAATTTATTTAAATCTGCATCCAAACGTTCTTCATCACGTCCGCGCCCCATCTCAAGTAAGGTGGCGATCGCTTCAGGTAACGCTCTGGCTTCTTTTTTCCCTGTTTCAAAGGCCAGTTGATAGATGTTCTTAAATGCTTTAATCGAATCAGGTCGACCATCTTTTAACGGTAAAACACAAAAACGTTTTTTAAATTTCCCATCTCGAAAACTAGAAAACATCAGGTAACAAATTTCAGCGGGATCAGTTATTTGAATTCCGTTGCTTTGCTTAACAAATTGACTCACCATTTGAAGTCCTAAATCATCATTGAAATGATTAGACTCTGTATTCCAGAATAAGTGTCGAACTTCTTGATAAGGCAGTGGAATAAAACAACGACCATAACCATAATTGTTCATTTTATATAAAATCATACAAAAAGTATTTTCTGGATTTTGAACTTCCAAAATAATAAATGACTTTGGATCAGGGAAATAAAATTCGTATGATTCAACCATCGAATAAAGTCCCGTCTTGCCTTCAAATTTGAATTTTTTTTCACATTTATAAAAATTCACCTCAGGAAACAACAACAGTTTAGTGCCTGCCAAACTCGCTGTCTTACCCGCATTATTTCGCCCAAACATTGCCAGATGGTTATCCAGCATAATTTCAGAATAACCATGGTTTGCCGAGTTAACGTAGACAAGACGTTTAAGAATATAATCTTCTTGAAATAAGTTAATATCATCATTGTCCATACAGATAACTCTCCTGCTCTAAAACGCATTTATATTTTTTTATAAGTTCGGCATAAGGTGCTAAAAAAGGCTGGCTATCTCTTAGCTTAATCACCTTATCAGTATAAGTATTGGATATTTCTTCTTTAACCGATTGAAGTCGATTTTCTATATCATGAGGAACGATAAATTCCTTGGATGTATTGGGAAGTAAGTTATTGATGTTTTTGGCAATTTTTAATCCGCCCAAATCTAAATCAAAAAACAAATACAGATGTTCATACTGACTTAGAAACTGACGATGAAATTCATTACTGATTTCATTTCCAACAGCAAAAATAACATCGGTTGTCGAATTTAAATTAAGATGTGTTTGTTGATTCAGAAAATTGATGCTCTTATCTATCGAAATAAAACATTGTCTATTTTCAATCAACAAGGCATTTTTCGAACAAGCAGAATTTCCATAAAAATTGCCCGATTGATTGAATAAAACAACATTAGGGTGTTTGCCATTTTGTCTCATCACCAGCAGTGAGCCATCGACTTTATGATGGTGACTTCTATTTTGCTTTGCCGCTGATATTCTATCATTGCCTGCATCATCAACCAAACATTGTAACTCAGCCTTTAATACAGGGTCAATTTTAAGAACATAATACTGTTGTGCTTTAAAGGGTTGAGTTGTTAGGTCTTTGGGTTGATAAGGATTAGATAAAGCCAAAGGTTTGATTAAATTAATGAAATTTTGTAAATTAATTGGCTTGTTCTGCTCAATTTTATCAA
>JABHHM010000168.1 GCA_018671575.1 Methylococcales bacterium
ACAGCGCAATCAGAAGGTGCTGAAATATTTAGTGTTGCAGAACTCCTTTCCAGAGGGTTAATTTCAGGAGCTTACCCAAGAAATTATCCTGATGTTGATGTCTATGCATTTGATAAATAGGGATGCGAAAGAACAAATAAGTATAACTTGACTCCCTGAAAACCGAATTTCTGTGATAAATTAAGTTTGTAACTCGATCCTGAAACACCGCACTCTTTCGTTAAAAACCTAATTTAGTATACTTATTGTATTGGTTACAGTGACAATCATATTTGTTCGCCCATAATAGATTGATTACATATAGATGAAGTTTGAATATCAGCAATAACATTCTGCAGACTTTTACCAATTGATTGTGCGTCTTCTATACCTTCGTTGTAATCAAAAAAAGCTTGGTCACGTTGACTGACTAAACCGGATAAGTTAATTGAATTGTTTTCAGCTTTAGCACGACCAGCAATAAATCCTGCAAGATAAACACGACTAGGTGCTTTTGAAGGTGCTTTTTTAAGGTGATTTACTAATGAATCTAATGAAGATAAAAGAGATAATTTGTTTTCTAAGTGAGATTCCCAGTTTGCTGTATTCATTTTGATGATCCTTTTAGATTGGATCATGGCTGATTATTTCTCATACCATGGTCACATATTACATAAGATAATTCAGTAAGTATGTGGGTAACTTGGTATGGTTTTCCCAGCCTCTCCAGCAACGGGTGTGTGGTCAGAGATTGAGTAAAGACTAGCACTGATATTTCTATGAGGTCTAGTGTGTAACGATAAACGGTACAAAATAAAAGATGAAAGGTAGATTTGTTTATTTACCTGCTTGCCTTTTTGGTTTTATCTAGATAAATACTTATTTTAATGATTACTTTAGCAAGTTCGGCTGACACAGATCATCTTTAAAATGCGCTTTCAACGCAGCAAGCATTTTGTTTTTAATCATTATCAAAGGTTTTTCGTCGTCAAATATTAATTGCGAGTCGTCCGAACCCGGCATTTTAAATCCGCATCGACTTCTGTATTCCTCAAGCAATTGAGTCGTAATCGGATTTAGAACTCGATTAATATTGTTAAGTTGGATCAGCCAGGCTTTCGGTTGATCAATGCATTGTGTAAAAGCAGACATCGTTTTGTCTTTGATTTGAGATTCAGTGATATCGAGATCAACAGTCAATGCTGTCAGAAACTTATGATAAGTGAATGATTTAGCATCAGCATTATCGTTTTTGCTATATAACGACGGCAACAGTATTAAAATCAAATTCCGTTCAGACAATGATGTCTTGTCGGGCTTTCGGGTTTTCTTACTATCAGTTTGAAACGGATTGTTTATAAAATGTTCGTTTTCTACGCCCCATTTGAAAAAGGATTTGCAGATTGTGTTGAAAACTTTTATTCGATTGTCTGATAAACCGACCGTAAACGGTTTCCATTGATATTTTTCAAAATCATCAAGTGTATTTATTTTTGCAGTTGTTTTTTTACCTGTCCAAGAAGGAGGTGGTGTTTTCAGAAATTCATTGAACGAATCGATCTGTGTTTCATTCAGGTCAAATAATGATATTTCTAAGTGATAAAAGCAAAATAAGTAAAGAAACTGCAGTCCACTGTAATAGCTGTTATAGCCATTGTTGTCTTTGTGTAAATCCAGATACGACTGAACAAGTGAAATATCACTTTGATAAACAGCATCTTGGTGACGATTGCTTGCAGAAATAAAACCCGAAGTTTCCTTTTCAATTATGCTAAGAGGTAGAATTTGAGTAGTCATATTTATCAGCTATTTTTATTATTAAAAAGGCACGAAATCATTGTATTCATGCGTTATCTTAGCAATTTTTGAAAAATTTTGAACGAGTTTTTGACCTTTTTTAAAATATGAGCAGATATTTGCGTTGTCTTTTTTATTGTCAGTGAAAACAAAACCTACTGGTTCTCCAGTTTCGTAGAAGTGCATGAAATAATCATTAAAAAAACAATCCTCAATTCCAGTGCCAAAATTAATGCGACATAACCCGTTGAATAATATTTCGTCTGACCAATTCATATAATGCAGATATTTGATATTGCAAATATCATCTATTTCGCACTGTGTAATAACAGAATCAAGAAATTCTTTAAGAATCGAATCAGGATTATTGATAATAAAACCTTGAATGTAATTGAGTAATTCTAGCGAGGGTTTGTCGCAATTATCAATTGTCTCAGCGACACATCGTTCCTCTTTATAAATGCTGAGAATTTTGGGTTTTTGCTCATGATGATAATCAATGTTCTCGATTTCGGGAAAATAATTAGAGTAATAATTATCTTCTTCATCTGATTCAAATTGTATGCAATCATCATCGAGTGTAGCAATAATATTGCTATCTACGACGCTAATTATAGGATAATAATAACGGTCAATTAGCATAAAAGCTGAAGCAACAACTTCAATTTCTGCTAGTGAATAATTTTTATATGAAAAATCAATATTGTAGTAAGAATCTTGTCTGAAATAGAATTGATCGTTATAGCTATCTTCATCCAGACACGATTTATCAGTCAACATTAATGACTGCTCAAGTTTTTTTGATTCAGCTTTTGAAAGACTATTAATTTCTAATGCTGTCAGTGAACTACAATCTGAGCCAGAGTATGCTTGCCATTCGGCTTTTATTTCATCATAGCGTTTATTGATCCAGTTTTCGTGAATACAGCTATTGATTGTTTTTGAGATCAAATCATCTGTTTGAAGTTTGATTTTATCATCGAAAATTTTCTGATATTTACTGGTCAGACTGTGAATAAATTGAAGCGGGTATCTTTTAGTGCTTAATTCATTCAAGTCGGCTGATGAAATAACCCCTGCTTTCGTCAATTTCTCAAAATGGTGAATCAAATCAGGAGCATATTTCATCGAATATTGTTCAAATATTGCTTGCTGGTTGTGTTGAATAATCGTTTGAGAAATCAGTGGCAGAGTGTGCATGTTAAATTACCTGTAAAAAAATACGATTAACTGGTTCTGGCGTTAGGTCGGTCATTGGGTCGCTGTCTAAAGTAATAATATTGTCGCTTGAGCGAATAAATTTACTTTTATAATTCCCAAAAAGATCACTTAGCCCTTTAGTTTTCACGGTTGGTGGAGTTATTCTGTATACAAGCTTGTTTTTTTGAATTTCTGGTTCTGCAGAAATGGTCGCTGTCTTGATGAATGGGTACGCATCTTCATACACCATCACAGATTCTTCAACACTAGCATCAGGTTTTAGGTCTTTTAACTCAATACTGCCGAACTGAAATACTCTTTCTAATTTTTCGATTTTCATTTTTAATTCTCCAATTTTTAGATCAAAGACTGAATAAGTCTATTTCGCCAGCATCTTCTTTATCGGACTTAACGTCAGGCTTGGCGGTTACTTGCTTGCTTGGTTTTTTAGATGTTGGTTTTTTTACGGTTTCTGTTTTTGCTTTGGTTTTATCAATTTCTTTTTTAAGAGATTCTTTTTTAATATCCTTTTCCACCTCACTGCTTATATCTGAATAAGACT
>JABHHM010000208.1 GCA_018671575.1 Methylococcales bacterium
GAAAAGTTAATTAATAAAATAATATTGTAAAACAACAATACATAAGCAGACATAGGAATATTACGGATTAATGACATTTAATTTCTCCAAGAATTAAGCCTTTTAAGCAAGGCAATATATTTTAAAAACTGAGGATGAACAGTGATAGACACGGATACTTGTTGACATCATCCCTGTTCATCCGTGATTCAAATAAATTAACATCTATTTTTATTGACAAAAAAATCTTGTTTTATGTACTTTACAAAGCTTCCATTTTCATTTTAATAATAAACTCTTCCGATGTAATGGCATTTTCCAAATTCACCAGACTCACTTGAATTTCCAATATTTTTTTCTGTAAAATATCAAGCCGTTCATTCATCCCCGTTTCATCAACATAATTCGACGTTCTGACTGGTTTGTCCTGCAATACTACGCTCAATAAAAAATAAATCAAAAGCGTCAACGGCATGGTAAAAAATAGCAAAATAAAGGCTATAACTCTAACTATCGTTACATCAATAGAGTAAAATGATGCGATTCCTGAACACACACCCATTATTTTCTTATTGTCTTTATCCAAATAAAGCTTATTTTCTTGAGTCAAATCGCGCTCTCCAATCAGGCAAATAACCATCGAGTATTTTTTCAAGATTTTCAATTCGCTCAGAATAACCTTCTGACTTTTTCTCTAATTCATCAATAATGGCTAAATCCTGCTTTGAAAACCCCATTGTTTTTTCTGATTTTTTACCAAAAAAATAATGCAATAACAACCAAACAGGAATAACGAATATGACAAAGGCAAAACCCAATAAAAAAACAGATAATTTCATTATAAATACTTTATAAAATCCAAAAAATACTCAATAAATAATGCATAAAAAGCAATTATTAGCTAAATTTATAGTAACAAAAATAAATCAACCTATTTGACTCATTATTCTGAAAAATGTCCACAACAACACAAATAGAAAAATATTTTAACATAATCCATGAATACATCGCATTAAAACAATTGGCAACAAAAAATTTACAGCGTTTCAAGGAACAACAAGATAATGAGGGGTTAAAATTTCGATTTATTGCTGAAGAAAAAAATGAAATTGATATTTTAGTTGAACCAACAAATACCCGCAAAAAAATCAAAGGGAAAGCACAAAACATGTCAACCAAGGGCATGACAATCCTTTTCAAAGGTGATGTTGCAAAAAACATTGGCGTGAACACCTCCGTAAAAATATTTTTTAGTTTTCAAGATGTAGGACTAGACATTACAACATTTGCCATGTGTCGCTTTAATCTGGATCGCAAAAGTTTTCGATTGTGTGGGTTTCAGGTATTAAGGCAAGATCGATTTTTACAGCAATTACCTCCTCATGTGATACATGCCATGAGTCAACGTAATGATGATAGAGTTGTCCCATCAAAAAAAGAGAATATTAACATTTTTGCAACGGTTAATTCCGATTTATACCAAGCCACACTGAAAGATATTTCTGCTTCTGGGTTATTGTTCCAATTAGTTGAAAAATCAAAAGATTCATTGGCTAAGCAACAAGTTTTATTGACCTTTCAGTTACCCAATTCAAAACTTACGCTCAAAATTGAAGGTGAAATTGTCTATCAAAAGAGCATTGAACAGCAAATTTGTTGTGGCGTTAAATTTACCGCACCATGACAACCTGGTTTGTCTATATTCTCAGATGCAGTGATGATACGCTCTACACGGGTATCACCACCAATCTTGAACGACGTACCCATGAACACAATCACCATAACCGTTTAGGTGCAAAATATACTCGCTCCAGACGCCCAGTTAATGTCGTTTATCACCAAGTATTTAAAAATCGTTCAATGGCATCTAAAGAAGAATATCGTATTAAAAAAATGAATAAAAAATCAAAAGAATTGTTGATACCAAATAATAACGAATCCTCTTAAGTTTCTTCTAAAGCTGGCAATCGAATACTAAACAGACTGCCATTATTAAGATCACTGGTCACGTTGATGCTACCACGATGCAATTTGACAAAATTGCATAAGCAATGGTTAAACCCAAACCAGCCCCTTCTTTAATTTTTTTAGTGGTAAAATTAGCATCAAAAATTTGCTCAATATCTCCCGTCGCAATTCCACATCCAGTATCCTGAATTGAGATAACAACATTATTTTCCTCCACATAAGTAGAAATCGTAATATCACCATAACCAATAATTGCTTGAACGGCATTCATTAATACATTTAAAAACACCTGACTGATTTGGTGAATATTTGCATTCACCAAAGGAAGTTCCATATATTTTTTATGGACTTTTGCTTTATACTTAAGCTGATACCCCAAAAACTTTACCACGCCATCTAATAAGCTATTAATATCGCAGTATTCCCATTTGCTTTCTGTTTTATTCGCAAAAAACTTTAAGTTTTTCACCATATCATTGATTTGATTTGCACTATTTTTAAAACGATTCAGAGAATTTTCTAAATCATCAGCAACAAAATTCAATATCGACTGTTGCTCCAACTGATTTAAATCTTTTAGAAAATCAGCATCAACGTTAGGATATTGTTGCTTGATATCCTGTAATGAATGATTAAATTGATTAATACTATTTGAATAGCCCTTCAGGGTATCAATTTCTTTAAAAAATATTTTCATCGATTGACTAATTTCTTGTGAAACCCCCGCAACTAATTGACCAATTGAAGCAATTTTTTCAGCATGTATTAACTGGTCTTGTTTCATCGCCAATAACTTTTCAAGGTTTTGATGATTTTTTCGTAAATCCAGCTGATTTTTTACCCGAGCTTTAACAATGGTTGCATTAAATGGCTTGGTAATATAATCAATTGCACCAGCCGCCAAACCTTTCGACTCATCATCTGAGTCATTTTTAGCCGTGATGATAATAATGGGGATATTAATGGTCAACTCATCCTGTTTGAGCAATTCACAAACGTCATAACCCGTCAAACCAGGCATCATGATATCCAACAAAATCAAATCAGGATTAGCTGACTTTGCAATGTCTAATCCTTTTTCACCATCATTTGCAGTATATAACTCATAGACATCACCTAAAAAAGCACTCAATAATTTAATATTGACTTCCTGATCATCGATAATGAGCACTTTTAATTGTTCCATTATTTCAGACATATGATTTTTCCAATTTGTATCTATACCATACATCAAGTATAGCGGTGAAATAATTAGATTGAACCTATCAGTGTATTTTGTATCTAAAAAATATAATAGACATTTGACTTTAATTGTATTTAAACAATGAATATGATACTACATGAACATTTAACCTTTAGGAGGGAAAAAATAATGAATCAATTTGTAAGACCACTCAAAATATTTTTACTATTTTTCATGTCAATCAGCTTATTAGCAGGCTGTGGCGAAAAAACAGTTGTTAAGCCTGTTTCACCAATGGACAACCCACTTCACCATTACATTCAAGGCATGAATGCACTGGATGAAGAAGGCAAAGATGCCGTTGCTCTACAAAAATTTGAACGAGCACTGTCTCTACAACCCAGTTTTTCTCCTGCATTATCAGGAAAAGCCATCATTCAATCCAGAAAAACAGACAGAACCCTAGATACAACTCACAAAGCCACTGAAATCAAACGTACTTTAGAGCTATTAGAATCAGCAGAAAATAATTCGGAATCCAATGCAGATCACTTTATTTATCATGTAGCGGCAACCCGAGTTTATTCTACTATTTTTGCCAACACAGATTGGTTATCTGACTCACTAGACTCCTACAACGATGCCATTAAAATTGAAGGCCTAACAGCCAGAGATTTACCTCATTACAAAAACAAAAATGGTGCGCATTATTTTATGGCCGTGGCTTACTGGAGAGCAGGCGAATTTCGTAAAGCAGAAGGTTTGCTGGCAACCATTCAAAGCTCTAGTGGCGAAGGTAAATGGCAGGTTTTATCCAACGACCTATATCGTCGAGCGCAAAAAATTATCCGTGCCTCTGCAAATTATACATTAACCAATATTGCAAAAAAAATTGCGGTTAAAGATCAGGTTACCCGAGCTGATGTTGCAGCCTTAATTGTCACCGAATTAAAAGTAGATAAATTATTTGGCAAACAATTAAGACTGATGGGCAAAGAAGTTCCTAAAGCACCCGCCTTTATTCCTGTTGATGCCAACAACAATATTTTCTCAGATGAAATCATGACGGTTTTAAGATGGAAAGTAAAAGGCCTTGAGCCAAAGTATGACGCCACATCTCAAGCCAAATTATTCAAACCAGACACCTTTGTCACAAGAAAAGAACTGGCTTTAATTATGCAAGATGTTTTAATTAAAATTACTGGCGATAAATCAATTGCAACCAGCATGATTGGTAACAAATCACCATTTCCTGATGTCAATTCATCATCTCCTTGGTTTAATGCAATCATGACAATGACCAGTAGAAACCTCATGGAGCCTGACTTTTCCAGTAAATTTAACCCTGCTAAAAATGCAGATGGTGCAGAGTTATTATTAGCAACTTTTCAAATGCGTCGTCATATAAATATTCATTAATTCCCCCTTCGTTCCCATACCTTGTATGGGAACAATTCCTTCCCATTTTCATAAGGACACTCAATGGCATACCCTCCCAAACATTTACAAATCATGCAAACTCATGCCGTACTCATCTGTGAGGTAGTTAAGGCAGCTCAAAACAAAGACTATAGCCAGCATGTCGAACCCGCTCTTCAAATGGCTGAAAAAAATGGCTGGAAAGCACTGGTCAGCGCCATTAAAAAAATAATCAATGGAGATCGATCAGACGACTTAATGAATTCCTTGGATGAAGAAGATCAGGTCATTATTAAAAGCATCCTCAGTGGAATTCAAAACCCCAGCACCTTACCCGACCCGAATGCAGCACAAGACCCTGCCGCTGCGGCACCAGGTCTTGCAGCAATGATTAAAGCAGCTGCCAGCGGTGATGTTCAAGCATTACAAGCCGCAGGAAGCATGGCCATTCAAATGCAATCTGCTGGTGGAGATATGGCGAATCTTTCAGCCATTTTAAAATCCCTGATTGATGGTGAAAGAAATGTCGACAAATTGTGTAGAGGAATGAGCTCAAGTGGTGAATCACTGGTCAAAAATATTTTAGATGAGCTGAACAAAGTTAATTTACATTAAAAAACGCAACTAAGTAGGTGACCATAATTATCTTAACAAAATTTTCGCTCAAGATTTTTTGACCTTTGGTGTTACTGCTCTGATTGCATAGAGGTCTATTCGGTCAGAGTAGTAGTGCCAAAGGGCGGAAAATATTGAGTGAAAATGTTAA
>JABHHM010000226.1 GCA_018671575.1 Methylococcales bacterium
AGCCTAGGAGGCTGTCCGAGAACTCAGATTTTCGTCAAATCAAGGCATAAAATTGTCGAAAAAGCGCAGTTTACGTGTGTAAATGAGCATTTTGAGACCATTTTTCCTCGGTACCCCCTTGAGGGGTGAACGCAGAGTTGGCGGAAAGATGAGTTTTCGGACAGCCTCCTAGAGCTAAAAATAGTTAAAATATCAGCGCTTGTTCATACAAGTCCACATATTCAATGGCACTTATTTCCCAACTGTAGTCTTGTTTCATCGCATTGATAATAAGTTGGTTCCAGACATCTTTTTTGTCTGTGTAATAATGGTTGGCTTTCAAAATGATTGCTGTTAATGAGCGATGATCGGATTCATCAAATATAAAGCCTGTTGCTGTGTTGTGTTTAATGCTTCTTGGTGATGTGTCAATGACGGTATCAACCAGTCCACCCGTTCTTCTAACAATGGGAATGGTGCCATATTTTAAACTGTACAGTTGATTGAGTCCACAGGGTTCATATTTGGATGGCATTAAGAGCATGTCTGAACCTGCCTGAATTAAATGTGCCAGTTCTTCATCATAACCAATCAGTAAGGCTAGTTTGTCAGGTGCTTGTTGTTTAATTTTATTGAGCTCTTCTTCATAATACAGATCACCACTGCCTAATAATACAATTTGAACGGGTGACTCTAAGAGTTTGGGTAATGCATGAAGGATGAGGTTAACACCTTTTTGATCGACCAGTCTGCCAATAAAGCTGAGCATGGGGACATCAGTTTCAGGAAGGTTGAAATGTTGTTGGATGGCTCTTTTGTTGAGAACTTTGTTTTCTAAATTATCATGAGAATAATTGTGTTTGATGTGAGGGTCATCTTCAGGATTCCAAATGGAGTAATCAACGCCATTGATAATACCTGTTAAATCAACACTGCGTTGTCGGAGTAATTTCTGTAAACCGTAACCATATTCTGAAGTTTTAATTTCTCGGGCATACGTTGGGCTAACGGTGGTGATTTTATCTGCTAATGTAAGGCCACCTTTAATGAAAGAAAGTTGCCCATGAAACTCCATGGAATGCATTGACCACAGATGTTGAGGTAGATTTAAATGCTTGAAAGTATCATAGGAATAGAGACCTTGATAGGCAAGATTGTGAATGGTGAAAAGTGTGCCAGGGCGAGATTCTTCAGTGGCTAAAAGGGCAGGTATTAATCCTGTTTGCCAGTCATTGGCGTGAACAATGTCGGGTTGCCACTCAATTTGCGTTTGGTTAAGAGCAATGGTTGCGGCAATTTTAGAAAAAAGAGTAAATCTATCGGCATTATCAATCCAGTCATAACCATCTGGAGTCGTGTATGGTTTGCCTGGTCGGTTAAAATAAGTGGGAGCATCAACCAGATAAACAATTAATGTTGTATTGGGCAAGGTGTATTCTAAGATATTAATTTCTTCGGGATAGCCCGCTAGTTTAATGCGACATATTATTTTCTTGTGGGTGATTTTTTCCAGCACTGAAGAGTAAGCAGGTAGAAGGATTCTGATGTCATGCCCTAGCGTTTTTAATGCGATGGGTAAACTGCCAGAAACGTCTGCCAAGCCACCTGTTTTAATCAGTGGGTGGACTTCACTGGTTGCAAAAAGAATTTTCATAGTGTTTAATTATTATTGATTATGTTTAGGGATGATTCAAATTTAAAGGCTATTTTTGAATCACCCTTAGTTTGTTGTTGTACTAACACCCAGGGTTTACAAACAACTGCCCAAACATCCTGATCTAACCATTTTTTTGCAGTATCATCAGTAACCATTCGGATGTCTTGCTGATTCATCCATCGGGTTATTTGTTGTTGATTGTTGCTGACAATTTCTACGCCAACGTCTACTAAATCAAGATAAGGCATTACCTCAATGGTTTTACCTCTTGCAAAAAATCTTAGCAATTCTTTCCAAGGGATTAAGGCCGTTTGCGAATTAATTTCTGCTTGTTTATTTTCTTTTGTATTTATCATGACTAATTATATTAAAAATAAGGGATTGGTTCAACTTTTCTTGATAATGTTTCTTATGCGCCTATAATAATATTTGCTGGTAAAGTTTTAACAACAAAAGGGAGTTCGTAATGGCTAAAAAGTCCAAAGATAAAGACGAAAAGAAAAAAGAAAAAAAAGCATCTAAGGCAAAAAAAGAGAAAAGAGCAAAAAAAATCAAAAAAGGATTGCTGAAAAAAGAAAAAAAGAAAGCAGCAA
>JABHHM010000160.1 GCA_018671575.1 Methylococcales bacterium
CATTTCAAGTCTATAAGGCTGCATGAGATCCATCGGTTTTAAAAAACCGTATAAGCCAGACAATATTCTTAAATGATTTTGGGCAAAGTCTAAATCATTTTGATTGAGACTGTCTGCATCAAGTCCTGCATAAACATCTCCTCGAAATGCAAAAATAGACTGCTTGGCATTTTCTAAATTAAATGGCGTAGACCAGGTGTAATATCGGTCAAAATTTAATTTAGACAATTTAGAACTTAGATTCATTAATTCCATTAAGTCCAGTTCAGATAGCATTCTTAATGTATTGATTAAACGTTGAGATTCTTTTAAAAAGTCTGCTTTAGTATGAGTTTCAAATGGGGCGGGATTGTCAAAGTCTAATTTTTTGGCAGGTGAAATAACGATTAGCACAAATAGTCCTTTATAGTCGATTCAGTTCTTCAGCTAATTTTATCAGCTCTTCATCTTGCCAGCAATGACCGATCAATTGAACGCCAACGGGTAAATTATGCTGGGTGATTCCCATAGGAATTGAAATGGCAGGTCGTCCCGTCATGTTGGCAATTAAAGTATAACGAATAAACGTCATAAAGGTATCAACCGATTCTCCATTGAGCCAAGTTTCCTCACTTTCTGACATGGGAATGGCTGGAAGTGGTGTGGTGGGGGTGATGATGGCATCTAAATGTTGCATGATTTGGCTGACAGCGTTATTAAAAGGTTCTCTAAAATTATTCAGCGCATCAAGATATTCGTAGCCAGATTTAGGTTTACTGTCGGCTTGACCATATTGTTCACCAATGGCTTGTTTGACATCATTGCCAAATTTGTTAATAACGTCTTCAAGTTCTATTGGAGATGATAAATTGTTTAAATAATTTTTCAATAAATGAACAGTTTCAGCTAGGCAAATAGTAAATCCAGCGGGCACTAATTGGTCAATGTTGGGTAATGAAATGGGGTGGATTTTAAAGTTATTTGATAGTGAGAGTTTTTCAATGGTTTGTTGAAATAATCGACTGACTTCATTGTCTAAATCATCTGTTGCATAGGGTGTTAATAGACCAATGTGTTTGGTGTTTGTTTTAGAGTGATTTGAGTGAGAAGGGTTTAGACTTGTTTTGCACGGCAAGGGTATAAGTTTTGTTTGAGCTGACGTGCTGCTCAACTCAGCTTTATCTCGATTATCATCACCTTGAATAGCTTCAAGCAATAATTTTGTATCTTCAGTACAGCGAGTGATGGGACCAATGCAATCAAATGTGGTGGATAAATAAATTAGCCCGCCTCTTCCAACTTTTCCTAAGGTTGGTTTTAAACCGACAACACCGCAAAGCGAGGAGGGGATACGAATTGAGCTACCCGTATCTGTTCCAATGGCTGCGGCACAAAGCCCTGCGGCAACGGCAACGGCTGAACCACCACTAGAACCTCCAGGAATTTTGTTTAAATCATAGGGGTTTTTTGCATCACCATAATGTGGGTTTTTGTTGGTAATGCCAAAGGCAAGTTCATGCATATTGGTTTTACCGATGATAATTGCACCTGCCTGTTTTAATTTTTGAATGACCGTGGCATCTTCTGTTGGGCTATTTTCTGCTAATATTGCAGTGCCTGCTGTGGTTCTGACATGAGCCATTTCAAGATTGTCTTTAATTGCAATGGGGATGCCGTGTAATGCCCCACGCTTTTGACCTTTTTGCAATTCTTCATCACAAAGCTTTGCTTCTTCGAGACTTTGTTTTTCTAAAAGAGTGATAAAAGCATTGAGTTGATATTGTTTTTGTAAGTAGTGAATTCTTTCCAAATATTGATCGATCAATTCAGAACAAGTTAATTTGCGTGACTCTATTTTTTCGATTAAATCTTTGATTGATAATTGACAAAGTTCTGGAAAAGGTGATGATTGTTCAAAAATTGATTGCATGAAATGTCCTATATTTTAGAGTATCAGAAAAACAAAATTTTTTAATAATAAGTATTTTTTATTTTCACCATGAAGCGCATGAAGATATTGAAGTTTTTTCTTCATTGTCTTCATGTGCTTCATGGTAAAAAAATATACCATTCGCAGAATATTTGCCCGTTAGGGCATCATGTTCAAGTATCAGAACAACAAAGTTTTTTATTAGAAGCGCGAATAATTGAACATCATCCGTGTTTCTAAAATATTTTGTTATTTTACCCGTTAGGGCATTATGTTCTAAATGTATGAAAAGTATAAGATTAATCAGGCTGAAAATCACAAATTTTTTTAAGAATCTGTTGGATAGATATGTACAAAAATGAAGATTTACTAAAATTAGCTCGATTGCCAATGCCTTTTGGTAAATATAAAGGGCGTATGTTGATTGATTTGCCAGAACCTTATTTGATTTGGTTTGCAAAAGAAGGCTTGCCGCAAGGGGAGTTGGGTCAATTATTGGCATTGACGATTGAAATAAAAACCAATGGATTGGAATATTTAATTTATCCATTAAAACTAAGGAGTTTTCAGTGTTAAAAATAATGGTTGCTATATTATCATCGGTTATGTTGTGTTCATGTGTTAATTCAAAAAAAGAGGTGACAGGCTATAACGGTGATCGTTTACAAGTACAGGTGTGTTTTCCTAAGAAAGATCGTTACAACAAACCTCCAATGACAATAACATTTGTTGAAAAGTCTACATTAGATAGTGCTGAAATAAAATCAACTCGTTTGACTCAAAACAATAAGCCTGTTTATGAAACGATCGGTGAAAATTTTTCCAAGATAAAATCGGTTGTTGTTCAAGATGACCGAAATTTATATTATGCTTTTAATTTGCCTGAAAATTTAATTGGCAATCCTTGGGGAGAATGGCAAAAAGCAAAGGCTGTCAGTAAAACATCTTATATACAATTTATGCTAATGAAAGGAGAGGAATTGAGTAATTTGATTCCGATTGACGAAATGTCTCCTAGAGTAAGGTTTAGACTGAATAGTCTGGTTGATTATCAGGCGTATGTGGAGAAGAGCAAATGGAGTCGTCGATTGGTCAAGATTCCAGATTGTTAAATATTAGGGGTTGTAAGGGGATGAAGCACGGAGTTGTTTTGTGCTTAGATTCCAAAATAATCATTTACAATTTGTGAAGAAATTTTGTTTACAGGCAAGGCACGAAAACAGATGCATAGTCGAACTATGCATCTGTTTGAGTAACCCTTAAGGAATGGCTAGAAAATTATTAGAATTTATGAACTACACCAAAACCAAGGTATGTGTTGTCTTTGTCACTGGTTGAACCTGTTTTATCGGTTTCATTGTTAGTGTAATAGGCATAAAGCTTGGTGCTTTTAGCCAGTTTATGATCATATCCAACAGACAATGTGGTCAGGTCAGTGCTGGTTGTAGCGTTGATGTCATTTTCAGTTGTACCGTATTGGAGTTTAATTTTTCCTGAACCTACGTTCATGTAGGCACTGATTAAAAAACCAGATTCTTCACCCGTTGACCCGCTGGTACTGTCTTCAGTTCGGTTGTAAATCGCACCAATTGCCGCCATTTTACCAATTTTATATTGGGCCGAAAGTCTTACGTTATCAAACCCTTTAACCTTATTGTCTAAAGCAACGGCTGCGTATAACCCTTTGTTTTTGTAACTGGCAGCAATAGAGATGGCATCTGAAAAACTGTCATCATTGGTGGCATCGCCATCACCGTCGTGATCAGTGACTCCTTCTCCTGCAATGAGTCCTGCATTAATTTTGATGCCTGAAAAGCTTGGAGACATATAAATTATTGAGTTGCCTAAACGTTTTTCAGACTTGGTGAAAATCTTTTTAATATCACCCTCTAGGTCATTAAATTGATCAATTTTACCTTGAGACATTTTTAATGGTGTGTCATGAATGCCTGCAATGACTTTACCAAAACTGCCTTTTAAACCAATGTAGGTATTTCTTTGAGTAAGACCTGAATTTTTATCACCGCCAGAATCTTTTGAAAAATCATCTGCAGAGGCTTGAAATTCATATTTGAAAATACCTGTTAGGCCGTTGCCTAGGTCTTTTTTGCCTTTAATTCCGATTCTTGAAGCGTGTGAATTCAATTTCCAAGCATCTGTGCTGGCAACACCGCCAGTTGACTCTTCAGATTGTGTTAAAGATATATTGAATTTACCGTAAAGTTCTACATTTTCAGTGATTTTGGCAGCCTGTACATTGGCCGATGTTGCTAATACAGTGGCGATTGCCGAAGATAAAATTAATTTTTTCATTATATTCTCCCGAATAGTTATTTAGATATTGAAATCAGTATAGTGTTTGTATTTATTGCGTGGAGAATAAAGGGTAATTATTACGTGAATGTGACAAATTTTATAAAAAGGCATCTCTAAAAAATTGTCCAAATAAAACGTCAGGTTAAAAATAATAAGCCAATTCAGCTTGCAAATAGTCATCATTTTTAAAGCCAGACAACAATGAGTTTTGTGGGAAATGGCTATAAATTCTGGATTCAATGGTTAATTTCATTGAATCACCAATACGTCGGTTGCCTTCCAGA
This sequence comes from Methylococcales bacterium, assembly GCA_018671575.1. GTDB lineage: Bacteria > Pseudomonadota > Gammaproteobacteria > JABHGC01 > JABHGC01 > JABHHM01. Next base: position 4,510 of record JABHHM010000160.1, read on the forward strand.
TTGATACTGTGGCCTTGGTTGTCGGCATCTATGATAAAGCCTAATAAAAATTCAGTGCTTTGTTCATCATTAAATACCATTCTGAGTCCAGCAAAAATGTCATTTTGAAAAGGAGTTAATGCTTTGTCTTTTCTGTCATCAAAGTTGTATTCAAGCAGATAGCCAATGTCGTAAGAGGAATCAAAGGCGCCTGAATGGGTATATTCAAAACCACCGACGGCAGCAAAATAATTGTCGTTATCACTACTGCGGTAGATGCCTTCAAATTTAAATAACCATTCTTCAATGGTTGCCTGAAAATCTAAACTACTTTGTTTGATTAAAAAATAATTTGGAATTAAAACAATGTTACTTGGTGTTTTAAATTGCACGTTGAATATTGGTTCACGACTGGTTCCTGAAAAATGGCTTAAACCAATATCAAAATCACCTAAGGTTTTGCTATAACGTAATGCATAATCAAGGTGATTATCTCGCTGACTGGATTGGTAAACAGGGGAGTCGTTATCAACATGTGGAATACTTCGTAATCTTCCTTTGACACCTGGAAAGGTGCGTTCTCGGAATTTTGGCAGTAAATAAGTTGCCAATGTTCCATAGTCTTCATTGATGAAAGTTAAAGAGATCATGGGTTGACCTAATTTGTCTTCTCCATCAATATTTTCTATTAAATCTGTTTGGTTAATGATGTCAACTAAATGAGATGATTCGGCTACTCCCCAATAGACTTTGCCTATGCCAGCACTGGCTTCCCATGTTTCATCTGCCCACAATGCGATGAATTCTCTGATATCACCGTGAGTTCTTTCTTTATCGCCTTGGTCTGCTCTGAGAAAGGGCGTAAAAGTGAGTAGTAATTTGTCATCATACATATTTTTATAGAAGGTAGACTCAAATGATGCAGAAAGATTGGCTTTATGTTGCTTGGATGAGGTTGCTTCATTAAAAAAGTAGCGAGCTTCTAGTGATAAAGAGGCGGTGTTTAATTCCCAACTGGTTTCTTTCCAGGCATCAAAAAAATTATTACTTTGTCGCGAAGAGTCAGCAAGGGTGATAGGGCTGGTAGTTAAAAGACTACAAGCCATTAAAAAAACAATGATTTTTTTCATTTGATGGCAATTATCTTAATCTTTTGAGGCTGTTTTTACTAAAGTGACTGCTTTTATAGCCATTCTTGAATTGATAATTATTCCATTTTAAAGTGGTGCTTTTGCCATTTTGATGGTTTTGCATGAATAATTCAGATGCCCGCCAAAATTTTTGTGAGTATTGTTTATAATCCTTAAAAATTAGTGTTTTCAATAATGTATTTTTACGATCAAAAAAATCAATTTTAAGGGGCTGGTATATCTTTTGAGAAATCCATAAAAGTTGGCGTTTATAACCTGATCTTTTGTATCTGGGTTTGCGTTCAATGACAAAACAATTTTGGTTATCAATCATTTCGTCTTTAATGAACTTGTAAGTGTATTTTTCGACTTCCTGTGATGATAAATCTTCATAAGCAAATTCACTGCCCATGAATGGGCCTGACTTGTTACTTGAGGAAATTCTTTTTACTCTTTTTAGTACGGGTAAATATAACCATTGGTCATCAGATTTCTTTTTATGAGAAAAAGTAAGCAACGCGGTTCCTTTGACATCTTTAGGGCTGTCAAAAATCATTAAAGATTTGTCACCATCTTTCACATACTCTAAAGTTTTATTCCTCATTTTTCGACGAGTTTCTTTGCCTTGACGATTTCTCAGTATCATTTCCATATCTGCTGACAGGTCTTCATATCCAGTGTCGAGAAAATCTACTTTTTTAGCGATGTTCAGGCCTTTGGCGACAAGGTCTTCAGCAAAAGCTGGTGGGCTGATGATTGACATAGATAAGCAAATGATTGGGCAACTGATAAGCTTGGTTAATTTTAACATTTAGATTTTCCCTTTTAGTTTCATCAAAATCGGTGGGAGTAACAAAAAATCGGCTATTAAAGCAAATGAAATGGTGATTGCGGTGACGATGCCCATTTCTGAATTTAATTTAAAAGATGAAAGAGATAAAATACAGAAACCTGCAATTAATACGATAGAAGTCACTAAAAGTGCTGTTCCTACCGTTGAAAATGCATATTTAACCGCTTCTTCGGAATTAAGATTTAATTCTCTGCGGGCCCTCAGGTATTTGCTTAAAAAGTGTACGGTATCATCAACGACAATTCCAAGTGTCATGCCGACAACGACGGAAAGTGCAAGACCTATTTCCCCTGAAATAATGCCCCATAAACCAAATGCCATGCCTGCAGGAACAAGGTTTGGTATCATGCTAATCAGTCCAATTTTTACAGAACGCAAGGCAAATATTAAAATGAATGAGATGCAAAAAAGTGCAATGGTGGTTGCACTCAACATGCTTTTGATGTTACGGATGCCGATGTTGGCAAACATCATGGTGGTTCCTGTGCCTTGTGCTTTCAATGAGGGGGTGTTTTGATCCATCCAGGATTGTACGCGTTTTTCAAAATCAATCATTTCCTGTGTTTTCAGGTTTCTCAAAGTAGCTGTTAACAGTGAAGAAGATTTGTCCAGATTGATTTGATTGGTTAAATCGAGTCCGAAAGGTAATGACATTTCATAGAGTAATAAATATTGGGCGGCCATGACTCTTTCTTCGGGTAATTTGTACCATGACTCATCATCTGCATGAAGGTTTTTATTGAGTCGTTTCATCATATCGGTAATCGTATTGACATGGGTGACTTCAGGCTGTTTGCTTAACCAATTTGATAATTTCTCCAGATTTGTTAAATATTCAAAGTTGTTGATGCCACCAGCTTCATGAGAGGGAATTGAATATTGAGCATAATAAAGTCCATTGAGGTTTTTATCAGCAAAATCGGAGTCGGTTCTAAATTTAATGCTTTTATCAAAATATTTTACATATTGGTCATTTAATTCATTTTGAGGTAAAAACATCACCAGAATAATCACAACCATGCTCATAATGATGAGTAACTTATTGTGATTATTGACGACAAATTGTCCCAGATTCTCCATGTATATATTGGTTTGATTTTGCTCTGGGGAGGTTTTGACAGGAAATATCATCATGATGGCTGGTAGGGAAAAAATGGAAAATACAAATGCACCAAGAACCCCTAGACTCACAATGTTACCCAGGTCTCTAAATGGAGGAACATCACTGAAATTCATGGTTAAAAAGCCAATTGCAGTGGTTAATGAGGTTAAAAAAATGGGTTGCATATTAATGCGAATACTTTCTTTCATGGCATTAAATTTTTCATGTCCATCATTGATTTGATGAAAAAAAGTGATAAGAACATGAACGCTATCGGCAACTGCCAAGGTCATTATGACCGTTATCGATGACATCGCGGGTGGTGTTAAAAGGATGTTGAGCCAGCCTGCTATTCCCATGGCTGTAACGATTGAAAGAATGATGACAAGAAGCGTTGAAAAGGTGCCGTAGAAAGATCTTAGCAAGAAACTCAATACCAATATGACAATTAAAAACATCAATGGGATGAGGGATTTCATGTCTTTAATGGCTGATTCTGTGAAAGCATTGTTCATCATCAATACACCCGTGATGTATATTTTTAATTCGGGATGTTTGGTGCCAAATTCATGGGTCATGTCACGTACAAATTTTACAATTTTTTGTACTTCTTGATCTGGGTTTTCAGGTAATTCAATATTAATATTGACGGCCGCAACATTTCCTTTTAATGAAACCAGTCGGTTTTTTAAAAGAGGCTCGTTCATGGTGACTTGTTTGATTTTTTTTAAATCATCTTGAGAGAGTTCGTCGGCATCAAGTACTAAGTCTTCAACAATTAAGTCATCTTCCTCTGCTTCGGTGTGTTGGTAATTTGTGATGGAGTCTACTCTGGAAGAATAAGGCACTTGCCATGACTTTTCAGTCAATTCTGATAATGCTTTTAAAAATTCTTGGGTATAAATATTTTGATTGTCGGGTGCTAACAATATAAGGATATTGTCATTTTTTGTGTAAGTTTTCTGTAAATCATCAAAAGCCATTAATTGTGGATTGTCTTCACCAAAAAAAACTCGATAGTCAGAGGAAAACTTTAGTCGCTGAGCTCCTGATGCTGCAATTGCAACAATCATGAGTGTTAAAATGATGATGCCATAACGCCAGCGAGCTAGTAAATTAGTGTAGGATTCAAGCATGAAGCTTCCTTGAGTGGTTCAGTTAATTGGGTAGATTGTTGGGATAAAATAAGGGAATATAACATTATTAGAACCACGAATGAACACCGATGCACATGGATATGTTATTGGATATCATCCGTGCCTATTTGGGTTCATTTGTGGTTCAAATAAATAACTCATAATCTATTTTGGTTAATACAACAACTTTAGTTTTCGGGTACAACGGACGATTCAAAATAACTTTTACAATTTGCGAATAAATTTTGTTCGCAGGCAAGGTTCGAAAACAGGTACATAAGTAGGTGACCATAATTATATTAACATTTTCACTCAATATTTTCCGCCCTTTGGCACTACTACTCTGACCGAATAGACCTCTATGCAATCAGAGCCGTAACACCAAAGGTCAACAAATCTTGAGCGAAAATTTTGTTAAGATAATTATGGTCACCTACTTAGTCGAACTATTCAACTGTTTGAGTTGAGTAGGGAAAAAGTATCGCATATGAAATCTACCAGTCTTCGTAATGAGAATTATTGTAGCCATCACCAGAATATGATTGTTTATATTTACGTCCACGTTTGTTTTTATGTTTTTTAATTTCTCTCACAATTTTAGTGCTGGTGATCTTGAAGTTTTGTATTAAATTTTTATTAGATACTGTGATTTTTTGTTTTGTTGACCCACCATAAATATGCCAAACATTGACGGTATATGTGCCTTCTGGAATGTTTTGTATTTTGTATTGTCCCGTTTTATCGGTCATGGAAAAGTATTTGTTTTCGAGAATTATAATGTCGGCAATCATTTTTTGGTGAATGTTGCAGTAAATTTTTTGCTGTCCTAGATTGTTGAATTGAACAGATTTACTTTTTTTCTTTTTGTAGCGCCCTAAATCAAAAGGGTTTAATTTATTAGTTGAAAAAACATTATGTTGGACGCGATCAAAGTTTGGAAAATTAACTGTTTGGCCTTTTATTACAGGTAATAGCCTGGACGTGAATTGTTTGTTTTTTTGTCCTAATATTGGTCTGGTTGTTGGTGATGATGATGTTAATCCATCAATATAAATAATGGCATTTTCAAACGACTTTAGTGGCGTATTCCCATTTTTTTTATAAACAATAACTGTACCAGAAATATTAGCAGAAAATACTTGAAAAGAAATACTGAACAGGAAGTAAAAAATAGTGATGTTTTTAAGTTTATTCATTGCATGTTACCTTAACTTAATTATTTGCAATTTTAATTATAGGTGAAATTCACCTTTGATCCTATTTAATCTTCCTTTTATCAATTTAAAGAGTGAATTTTTTAATTGATGAATATAGTATTCATATAAATTAGTCATTTTTTATGGTGTAAATATTATTATGGTGAATCGACAGAATAAAGTGATGATAGTCAGTGCAATTGCTATTGGTATCTCTATTCAGATTATTCATAATGAATACTTTTATGAAAATGCTGCAGAAATAAGAGTGTTTGAAGAACAGCTGATTAATGAACTGCGAAAACAGCAAAATACAGTTGAAAAACAACCCGAAACAATCAATAGCTTGCAACGAATTCCTGTTGGTGATTTAGATAACGTTGGTTAGTAAGTTATCTGAGAATTCATCTTTTCCAGTACTGCATTAAAATGGTCTTAAAATTTTTGTTTACACCCGTAAACTGCGATTTTTTATCAAAACTTACCTTGTTTGACGAAAACTGTATTATTTTTATTTCCTCTAATGAGTATTTATTTTTATCTGCGTTGATACTCGATTATTGAAAGATTTCTTTTAAAATAATCAGGATGTTTGTCGTTTGGTGTTTATGAGGGAAATTTCAATTCATTGTTGTTTTAGGTTGCAAAGGCTAGGTAATTATCATATATTCTCAGCGGTGTTTTATACCATAATCGGTGTAGCAATTATTTGCTTGATAAAAAGGTAAGTGGGTGAGATTTTATTTCATTGGCTTTAACATATTAATAATTAATAAAGTTTAGGAGTTATAAAGAATGGCAGATTTTGACCTAGAATTAGATGCATCAGGATTAAATTGTCCACTTCCAATTTTACGTGCTAAAAAATCATTGGCAAAATTAGAAGGTGGTCAGGTTCTTCATATTATTGCTACTGACCCTGGTTCGGTTAAAGATTTTGAAGCTTTTGCTAAACAAACTGGAAATACTTTGATGGAATCAAAAGAAGATGGCGGAAAGTTTTATTTTCTAATTAAAAAATCATAAACGATTAATATTTGTTGAATTTTGTATTAATAAAAAAATATTGACTAGTCGTATTATATAGTTGATAATTAACTTAACCGACTAGTTGGTATGTTGATATTTAAATTAATTAGGAGAAGCTAATGCCTTGTGAGAAATTTACGGTTATTGCCACCAAAGGAACTCTGGATTGGGGATATCCTCCATTTATTTTAGCCAGTACAGCCGCTGCGTTAGGAAAAGATGTTTCAATCTTCTTTACTTTTTACGGCTTAACTATGCTTAAAAAAGATTTGAGTGGTTTGAAAGTAACTCCTACTGGAAACCCAGATATGCCCATGAAAATGCCATTTGGTCCTAAATGGTTAAGAGGGATTGATTTTGCTCCGTTAGTGCCAAATCTTTTGTGGAATTTACCTGGCATGGATAATTTTTCAACAACAATGATGAAGAAAACAGTCAAGAATAACGGCGTAGCAACTCTGGAAGAATTAAGAGAATTGTGTCAAGAAGCCGAGGTTAAATTTTTGGCTTGTCAAATGACGGTTGAGTTATTTGGTTTTGAACATTCGGATTTCATTGATGGTGTTGAGTATGTTGGAGCAGCAACCTATTTTGAAGAGTCCAATGATACTGAGACAACGCAGTCTATATTTATCTAATTCATAGATGCTTTAGTGTAAAGTCCGTTGTTAAGTAAAAACCCTGTTTTATTAACAAAGCAGGGTTTTTTTATGTGTGATAATAAATATACTAGAGTTCTAAAATTTTAATTTGAATGCTAATAAAGCGTAGAATTATGAATGGTAGTGCGTTAATCTCGCAATAAAAATTAAAAACCAGTTCAAAGAAATGGCTATGTTTGATACGATGGCTATGATTGATTTGTAAAATATATCCAAATATAACAGAAAGTGCTGAGATAAATTATGCGGCTAACAATGCTAAAAGCAAAATTACACAGGGCAAAAGTGACCCATTCGGAATTAGGGTATGAAGGATCGTGTGCAATTGATGCTGAGTTTTTGACTGTTTCTGGTATTAGAGAATATGAAAAGATTGAAATTTATAATGTAAATAACGGAGAGCGATTTTCAACTTATGCGATTCAAGCTGAAAAAGGTTCTGGTATTATTTCAGTTAATGGTGCTGCCGCCAGAAAAGCGATGCCTGGTGACGTGCTCATTATTTGTGCGTATATTGAGTTGAATGAAGCTGAATTACTGAGTTTCAAACCTGTTTTGGTCTATTTTGATGGTGAAAATCATATTGTTCGACAGGGTTTTAATATTCCTGTTCAGGCCGCTTAATATTTTCTGATTTATGAGTGGTTTTCCTTTAACCATTTTTGTACATGCTCAAGATAGGTTGTTTTCATGAGTTTTGACAAGTAGCGATACAAACCTGATGTTCCGTCATCATCATCGTTTATTTCTCCGAGATTGATCGCATTTAGCTGGTCAAGCTTTTCAAAATCTGTACTTTCTAAGAATGATTTAAAAGTTAGAATGGTTAAAAATGTTTCTGGTGCATTTTTATTGACACATTCAAGTGTGTCGATTGCTGTTTCATTTTTTTTACTGATGGCATCCGACATAAAAAATACAATATTATCATCACTGAAAAAAGATTGATTTTGTTGCATGATCTTATTGTTGATCGTAGGAAAATACTTTATTTGAAGTTGAAACTTTACGTCTTTGGATTCATTTTCGATCTTTTTTTTGATATTTTCATCAAATGTTGTTTTCATCAGAAATTTGCTGAGCGGGCAAGGGCGGGTTGTCCCGATATTGATGTTAATAACCATAATATTTTTAATAAAATAATTAGAAGTAGATAATAGTATACTCGTTACCAATGGCTTTTCCTAACCAAAAAACATTTTAAGGAGCTTAAATTTATGGGGGCTAAAACACCTTTGTTTCAGATGCATTGTGATCATCACGCCAGAATGGTTGATTTTGGCGGATGGGATATGCCATTGCATTATGGGTCTCAGATTGAAGAGCATCATGCCGTTCGTCAGCATGCGGGTGTTTTTGATGTTTCGCACATGACGATAGTGGATTTAACTGGCGAAGATGTGATTGCTTTCTTGAAAAAATTATTTGCCAATAATATTGATAATGTAAAGCAACCTGGTAAAGCAATGTACAGTTGCATGTTAAATGAGCAGGGTGGGGTGGTTGATGATTTAATTGTTTATTATCAGAATGATCATTGGTGCAGAGTTATTGTGAATGCCGCAACCCGAGATAAGGATATCAAATGGATAGCACGGCAAGCCAGTGATTTTGAAGTTTCCATTGATGAAAGAAAAGATTTATCCATGCTGGCAGTTCAAGGGCCAGAGGCCAGTGAAAAGCTATTGTCAATATTTCCAGAAAATTGTCGAGATGATATTAGTCAACTAAAAGCATTTAACAGTATTTGTTCTGATGAGTTCTTTTATGCAAGAACAGGTTATACGGGAGAAGATGGTTTTGAAATTATCATGCCTAACAGTGATGTCGTTACTTTTTGGCAAAAACTGTTGGATGCTGGTGTTGTTCCTTGTGGTTTGGGTGCTAGAGATACGTTGCGGTTAGAAGCAGGAATGCATCTATATGGTTCTGATATGGATGAAACGGTTACCCCATTAGAATCAGGTCTCGGTTGGACAGTGTCTTTAAAAGATTTGGATCGAAACTTTAATGGTCGTCAAGTTTTAGAGAACCAAAAAAAAGCTGGTATTAAAACCAAATGGGTTGGCCTTGTGATGCAAACAAGAGGTGTGTTACGGGATCATCAAGAAATATTTGAAGGTGAAGAAAAAAAAGGGGAGATTACCAGTGGAGGATTTTCTCCAACTTTGGGGTATTCTATTGCATTGGCTAGAGTTGATAAATCATTGCAAAATACTTGCAGTGTGATGATTCGAGGAAAATCCGTCGAATGTAGTATTGTCAAGCCGTGTTTTGTCAGAAATGGCCAGTCTTGTTTGTAATTATTTGTTGATTAGGATTATTATTCAGGTAAAATTCACCTGAAATTATAGCTTGAAATGGAGGCGTTAGTAGATGAGTGAAGTACCTGGCGAATTAAAATATGTTTCAACTCATGAGTGGGTGAGGATTGATGATAATGTGGCAACCATTGGTATAACAGACCATGCTCAGACATTATTAGGTGATCTGGTTTTTGTTGAGTTGCCAGAAGTGGGACAACAAGTTGTCAAAGGTGAAGAGTGCACTGTAATTGAATCAGTAAAATCTGCATCTGATATTATTAGTCCTTTAACGGGTAAAATTTCGGAGGTTAATGAATTATTATCCGAAAAACCAGAGTTAATCAATGAAGATGTCTATGGAGATGGTTGGATTTTGCGGATTAAACTATCGGAAAAAGCTGAAATAGAGCAATTGTTATCTGCTGATCAATATGCAGAATGTGTTGAAAATGAAGATCACTGAGAAATAATTAATGCCTTATATTCCTCATACAGAACAAGATTTACAGGATATGCTAGAGACCATTGGTGTTGATTCTCTAGAAAATTTATTTGATGAAGTTCCTGATGAATTAAAATGTCAGCAAGTAGATAGCATACCGCTAGGCTTGTCAGAGCTTGATGTTGTGAATCATATGAAAGCTAAAGCAACAGTAGATGATAATGCTTTAAATTTCATTGGGGCTGGTGCTTATGAGCATCATATTCCTGCTGCTGTTTGGGAAATTACATTTCGAGGGGAATTTTATACGGCTTATACGCCTTATCAAGCAGAAGCCAGCCAGGGAACATTACAGCTCTTATACGAATTTCAAAGTATGATGGTGGCATTGACCAACATGGATGTTTCCAATGCATCGTTGTATGATGGTGCCAGTGCTTTGGCAGAAGCAGTATTAATGTCAATCAGATCAAATCGAAAATCCAAGTCTCGTCGGATACTTATTTCAAAATCATCACATCCTAGATATCGTGATGTCACTAATACATTGGTAAAAAACCAGGGAATTCAATTAACTGAAATAGATTTTTTGAATGAATCGGGAAGTATCGATTTTACTTGTTTAGAAAAATACCAATCTCAGGATTTTGCGGCATTGGTGATTCAGCAGCCCAATTTTTTTGGTTCATTAGAAGACGTGGATAAATTAACCAATTGGGCACATGAAAATAAAATGTTGGTGATTGCTGCAACCAACCCTATTTCTCTCGCTATGCTGAAGCCTCCTGGAAGTTGGGGTGAAACAGGTGCTGATATTGTTTGTGGAGAAGGTCAACCTTTAGGGATCCCATTGTCTTCTGGGGGGCCATATTTTGGTTTTCTTTGTTGTAAATCAGCGTACATGAGGCAAATGCCTGGTCGAATCGTTGGTAAAACAGTCGATTTAGATGGGGAAACAGGTTATACGCTAACATTACAAGCCAGAGAACAGCATATACGAAGATCAAAAGCAACATCCAATATATGCACCAATCAAGGTTTGATGGTAACCGCCGCAACCATTCATTTGTCCATTATGGGGATGAAAGGACTTAAAAATGTTGCCTATCGTTGCCACCAAAATGCCATAAAACTTCGGGATAAATTAATTCAATTGCCTGGAGTAAATATTGTTTATGATGTGAATTTTTTTCATGAATTTGTTTTACAATTTGACTTACAGTTTGAAAGTATTATTAGAGCATTGGAAGCTCAAAATATTTCGCCAGGATACTTGTTAGGAAAGGATTTTCCTGAGATGAAAAATTGTTTACTAATTTGTGTCACGGAAACAAAAACGGATGATGAGCTTGAATTTTATTTTCAAACACTCAGTCGCATCATAGAACGGCAGAGTTCAGCAGGTTGCCCAGTTAAACCCAAAATGTAACCCGTTCCTTGTATACTAATTATCATGAATCATTAGTAACATTATTATAAGTATTACTAATGATTCTAGCATATGATTTAGATAGTTATTGGGAAGGTCGTCCGTTCCTAAAGCCACATTTACTTGTGAGCTTGTACTTAG
>JABHHM010000204.1 GCA_018671575.1 Methylococcales bacterium
AGGCGTGTAGTCGCTCTACATAACTATTTTTGTGGCAAAGAAGACGGACAAAAGAGCCAGTAAGATGGGTAGTTTATTTATTGCGAGTTACCTAAGTAACCCCTCCAGTAATGAGTTTTTAATTACTTTTTTCATAAGCACTTTAGCGTGTTTAGAATTTACCCTAGTTTGGGGAAAAGATGAATAGTTACTCTTTTTCTTTCAAATAATCAATAATATTCCTGTTATCTACCTGATAATAAAAATAAATATCTTCAGCAGGCAAGGAATATTAACGATTTAAACGTTATAGAGTCACCAATAAAATAATAATCAGTTCCCCCAGACACTATTTTTACTAAATACTTCTATTGGGCAAATACTTAGCTCACTAATTCGATTGCTTTTTTTGCTAAAGACATAAAATTAATTCCTGTTCTCCTATAGCTAAAATAGTTTACTGGTTTGAGTAAAAAATAAAATTTAATTGGTCAGGGAAGTTATTTAGTGCTCATCCTCAATTAATCTGATATTGTCAGTTTTTCTTAGGGACGATTCAAAAATAACCTTTACAATTTGCGAAGAGATTTTGTTCATAGGCAAGGCACGAAAACAGGCGCATAGTCGAACTATGCAACTATTTGAGTAACGAAGCCTGCGGAAAGGTCGAGTAAGAGTAAAGAATTTTGAATTATCCCTTAATTACAGTCATTAAAAGGGAAGCTTTAATGCCATATTTTATTTACAAAATCAAACCACCCAAGCGTTTAGAATATATTTCTAGCCATGAAAAATTTCCAGAAGCTAAGAAAATTGCCAATGAAATGAGATTGGCCCAATCAGCTGATGATGATTCCATGGTGAAAATTATATTTGCTAAAACACCAGAAGATGCAGAAAAAGATTTGATGGTAGAACGTGAGCCAATTCCAATGGGAGAGCTAATGGGATAAGCTTGTGGCGACAGCTATTTTACAAAATTGGGAGAGTGATTTTACGCAGAAATCCTCGTCTTTTGATGATTTGTCTGCTTTTTTACCTTCCCCACTTTGGTCGCATTGGCCAAATTGCCAGCAATTGATGGTATTGTTGAAAAATACTTGCAATATCAATGGGCAGAAAATTCAATTCTTACCTGATGATGAAAAATTACCTGCCGCTGATTTGTATTATGAAGAAAGAATTGGGCGAACAGGTATTGTTTGTACGCGTGAAAATAATTGGCATGATTTTTTTAATGCCATGATGTGGGTGATGTTTCCAAAAATTAAGCAAACGATTAGTGCCCGCCATCTCCATGAAATATCACTTCAAAATTCAACAAAAAGAACCTCAGTTAGAGATAGTTTGACTCATTTTGATGAGTCAGGTGTGATTGTTGCGTACAGCAATGCTGATTTGATGCAACAAATTGTAGATCACCAATGGAAACAATGTTTTTTTGAGTCAAAAAATTGTTGGTTTCAGTCTATTCAACCCTTTATTTTGGGGCATGCTCTTTATGAGAAATTTTTAAACCCATACATTGGATTAACGGGTAAGGCACTTTTTGTTGAAGTAGAACAAGATTTTTTTGGTTGTTCTAAAGAAGAGCAAATACAGCAGCTTGATCTGGCAGTCTTCAAAATATTGTCAGAAACAGATATATTAATAAAACCCAAAAATTTCAAGCCTTTACCTTTATTGGGAGTGCCTGGTTGGTATGAAGAAAACAAGCAAGTTGAATTCTATGATAATAATAAATATTTCAGAGAAAAAAGCTTCCAATAAAAAAGGGGAATGAAAAATTCATCCCCCTTGATTATTCAGATAAAAAACTGATTATTTAGCAGTTGTTGTAGGAGCAACAGGTGCGATAGGTGCAACTGGAGCATAGCCGTAACCATATGGAGAGTTGTAACCGTAACCATTTCCAGTACCGTTACCTTGAACTCGTGAGCTAGAGCTGGCTTTAGAACTCATGCTGAAACCGAAAGAGCCATCAGCAGAACCATCACCGTTTCCATTTCCAGCAAATCTTCCATTTTCGCCATAAGCATTTGGGTTGTTGTAACCATATCCATTGCCATAGCTGTTTCCAGTACCGTTACCTTGAACTCGTGAACTGCCTTTTCCACTCATGTTAAAGCTGAAAGAACCTGAACCTTCGCCAGTGCCTTCACCGTTACCAGCACCATTTCCAGTGTTATATCCATTTCCCCACCAAGCTTGAGCAGAAGTAGCAGAAAGAGCGGCAACGATAGCGATTGTTTTGATTAAAGTTTTCATGATGAATCTCCGTTAAATTTTTTTAGTTAAATGTGTTTTTGCTTAAGTTGAAGGGTATTATACAGAGATTTAGAAGATAAGCAATAGCTAATATAAGAAAATAATAATATGAGTGAAAAGGCAAAAGTATAGCGTGCTAATGATTGATGTTTCTTATGTTTGTCGCTTAAATATTGAAATTTTCATGAAAATTAAAGGGCTTTATATGGATTTTTTACAATATAATACTTAATATTAAGTATGGTATGAATGTGAAATTATTTATCTGTGTCCTTCCGTGGCTTTAAAATATTTTGTTACTTTGCTTGAAGGACATCATGTTCTAAACACCTTATAAGCTTGTTCAAAACAAATGATACAAATGATTCAACAGCAATCCTCCATTATTTTTTTTATCCTACAAGGGGATAAGTTTCGTTTGAGTAAACGAGTTACTCAACTCAGCTTTATTTTTCTATTTTGTATTCTTATCAGTCATCAAACTTTTTCAGCAGTGACGGATAAAGACTCAGTTTCCTTGATTGCACCCAAAAATAAGATTGATGACCTTATTAAACCTGCGTTCGATCCTCTAAACAAACAGTATTCCAAGCGTATTTCCAATTGTCTAATTCAATATTATATGGAAAAACTGCTCCAGTATGAGGCAATGAAACCTTTTACCAAGGAGAATGGAGAATTAGCCGTACCCATTTCTCAAATTAAATCAGCATCTAATCGAATTGCATTGGGTTTTTATTCAGATTTACTGTCAGGTTATTGGTCATCCTATAAAGATAGAGAAATGTCTTGGGGCGAAACCAGTGTTACAGTTATTCAGGAAAAGCTACCTCAATTTCGACATGATGGTGACTTGTCAAAGGTATTATTGCCAATTATTGGTTCCCAAATATATGTCATTGAAAAGAGTGAGGGTGTAGACAAATCAACATGTGAAATTAAAAATGCGGCAGAAATTACGACTTTTTTAATTTTAAATGGTCGAATTACCAATGACTTAACCACTAACTCATGGCCAGAAGAAGAAAAATCAAAAGAACAGGCTATTTTATCGATTGGAGTGGCGGATAGAAAAGAATATAACGCTGAGTTGAGTCGCTCGTCTGCTCAAACAAAACGTATGCCCTTGCAGTATAAGCTTCATCTTAATCGCATGGTCTGGTATCCCTATAAAGGATTATTAATACCAGCCCGTGAAGTGGTTATTTCTTCACAAAAAAATGATTTGGGTGATTATCAAGTCATTATTGGTCAGCAACACAATATCCTTAGAATTAGAAACTTGACTCGTTCTATTGGCGGAAATAGAGTCTCAACACCACTTGAGATTGCTTCTGCTGAATCATTTACTTTGAAAGATTTGATGCAAAGTGCCAATAGCGCCTTAAAAGTGAGTCAACAAAAAAAATCATTAAAGTTGGCGAATTTATCAAATGATCCACTAAAAAATGCCAACATAAGCCAAACATCGAATCAATCACAGAATGCAGTAACCGACACTTTTCAGTTGGCTCAATTGAATATTGCCAGTTTGCAGCATTTAATGTGTCAGGACAAGCGCTGGTTGGCTAATCAACAATCCTGCCAATCAGGAGGTCAGCCTGAGATAGAAATTGTATCCGTATTAAAGCAATCCCGTTTGGCTGCATTTAGACCTGCTGCCAAACAAATTGTATTAGGCACAACCACGGGAGCGGCTAGTTTTAATACATTAAATTCACAATTGCTTCAAACGATGTCGAGTAGCCAAATTAATCTTAACAATAAAGCCAATAAAAATAATATATTTACAGGTAATCAGGAATTATTGAGACATGAATTAGGCCATTTGATTTTATATTTGCGTCAACCAGGTATTGCCAGTGTTGAAGGGGCGGTAATCCATGAATCATTTGCTGATTGGGTGGTGAGTTATCAAGGTCGACAGCAATGTGATACGGTAAAACAGCAATATGAAAATGAAGATGATAATCTGGCCTATTGGAATGGTTTAACCTCTGAGATAAAACAACAGGTAAAGCAAAAACTAGAGCAATTAAGTCAACAAGTGGATGAATTACAATTGATTTCATCTAAATTCCCCGACATAGCCAGCAAGCTAAAAGCCATTGATCAGCAATATCAATCCATGTTGTCTCAGTATCAAACGGAGGGAAAAATTACTTGGGCACCTTATTATTGGCGACTCAATTATCAAATAAAAGAAGACAAAGATTTTGCCAAAGGGCAAATGTTACCACACCAATCCTCCTCGTTATTAACGTCTGCCTTGTGGCGTATCGTTGACAAAATTGAAGGTGGAGAGGGTGCCGATATTGTTCACAATGCATTGATGGAGGCGATTACAGTGTTACCCACATCGTCATTAAATCCCTATCAACCGACCATTGCCATTCTGACAAAAAATGTCATAGAAGCATTATCAAATGAGCAAGAAAGAGTGGTGGCACAAAATATTTTTTACCAATATGGCTTTACTGACAAATTAGTCTCTGATCAATCTAGCGAGCCTTATGTCAGTCAGGAGTTTTTGGAAACTGCGGCAATGATGAATCATTTGCAGGTTTGGTTGGCCTGGAGAAAAGATTTGGTTAAGCAATTAAATATCAGTATGCCAGCCCAGTTAAAAGGACGATCATTAAAAATTAAAGCAAAAAAAGATTCATGGTTAAATTCAGCGGATGCTTTAATGGTGATGGGTTTTTTAGAAAGTCAGCCAGGGCGACATTGGTTGTTGGCAGATCAAGATATTGATAACAGTGTACCGATGAACTGGACGGCTGAACGTCAATTTATAGACCCCTATTGGTCGGTCTGGACACGTTCAAATGAAGGTTATCGTTGGTTGGAAAATAACTTAAAAGCACCTTGGTTAGTATTCTTTCGGTCATTTTATAAACAATTGAATAATGCCACTGTAAAAATAGATAACATCCCCTTAAAACAATTAACCGTTGCATTTAATAATGCTTGGAAACATTTAAAAGAAACTGCAACCAAACATCATAGCTATGATATACGTTGGCAATGGGCGACCAGTGATGTCTCGAAACTAACCTATTACAAAAAATTTGAAGAATTGGCTTTATTGGTTCGTTATGTTGATTTAAGCAAAAAACACAATCCCAATAACAAACAGATATTGGATACTGTCTGGCATGTTAAGTTTTCTAAATGGAATGTTGAATATAAGCGAAAAGTGACGCCACAACCTAAAGGAACTGAGCCACCTAACAAAATTAGCTACCATCCTTTATTAACTTTGCCGTGGAATAATCATTATCTGATCTGGCAAAAAGGTTATGTGATTGTATCCAATTTGGCTGATTGTTATCGCCAGGAAGGCTGTCAACTTGATGCTGTTGCACAAGTGAACTTAATGCATGAACAACACAATTTAAGTATTTCGGCTTGGAGTCAGCAAATAACCTTTCAGAATATTCAAAAACAACTCAAACAGCAGGAAAATAAAGATGGTTTATTTTTTGATAAAATAAAACCACTCTATGCACGACCTATGATTGTTAAATTTAATCATAACGACTTTGAAAAACAGGGCTTTATTAAAAAAATAAATAGTCTTGTCAATAGTGAATCAACATCAGAAACATTTGAGCAAGCCTACAACCAAATTCAAAAGCAGGGTTTACATGACTATTTTGAATTGATTAGTACTTTATCTAATCACCATCAGTCAGGAGAAAAACAAAATAAAGACAATACTGAATCCATATTTGCCTATCCACGATTTAATCGAATTATGATTGATAAACTAACAAATATTGATTTTTCTAGCTTATTACAGGTTGAAGCTCAAATGCAGGGAATTAAGGATATTGCATACAGTGGTTTTGGTTTTGTCCAGCTTTATCGGCAATCACAACAATTGTATCAACAACAATCAATGAATTCCGAAGATGGTCTATTGTTACCTGATTTTTCTTTGGTTGATACCAATAATAATGGTTTTGATTATTTGGTTAACGTTAATAGTTCCACTGATAAATATCAAACACCTTCAAAAAATGCCAATAAAAATCATGCTTTTAGTTTATTTAGTCAACCTGAAATGATGCGCTTTGGCTTTTCTGACACAGGTAATCTTGCCGCTTTACAAAACATGCGTTTACCCGATGCAGAAAATAGCGACATGATTCAAACCAATGAAGTTTCAATTGCGCGTGGTTATGGAGATCATTTTTGTCATTTAATGTTGGGGAATCGTCGAATAAAATCATTGATTGGGGGTAAGCAGGTTGAGCATTGGAATAATGGTGAATGGATTTATGCATCACATCAATGTGACTACGGCTATCATGCTGATCAACAGATTTGTGAATCAGATGTGAGAAAAATTTCAGTTAGAAATGGTTATCGTGAAGAAAAGTGGTTAAATGGTGACTGGGGCTTTCAGGCATTAATTTGTCATCAAAAATTTCATGAATCATTTCAAAGCTGTCATTCAGATAGTAGAACAGTGAGAATTAATCATGGAAAAATCAAACAAGTTTGGAAAAATCAAACTTGGAATTTTGGTGGAATAATAAAATGTAGTACAAATTTTCATCAAGATGGAAAAAAATGTACGTCTGACTTTCGTAAAGTCAAAAAACCTCGAGGTAAAATTATTGAAGTCTGGAAATCTTCAAGATGGTATTTTGATCGTGTTTTTCAGTGTTATGAAAATTATCATGTTGAAAAAGGACAATGCGTTTCAAACAAAAGGGTTAAACGCATTAAGCACGGTAAAATCATAGAAAAATGGCAACAAGGTCGCTGGACATTTGATCGAATAAAATCCTGTGCAGTGCAATATCATGCCGAAAAAAATAAATGTATATCAAACCTTAAACTTTCAAAAATTAAGCATGGTAAAAGCCAATACCAATGGTATCGTGGTGACTGGAGTTATGTTGGCATTCATTCTTGTTTCCGAAATTATCATCAAGAAAATAAACGTTGCTTGAAAAATCAACGAATCATTAGAATTCCGCATGGTAAAAAAGTTGAGATTTGGTCACAAAACCAATGGCGTTTTAAACAAGTGTTGAATTGCAAGCAGGGTTATCGAAAGTCTGCCAGCCAGTGCCAGAAATTTCGTGGTTAGGGACGATTAAAAAATAGCCTTTACAATTTGCGAAGAAATTTGTTCACAGACAAGGCATGAAAACAGGTGCATAGTCTAATTTGCAACTGTTTGAGTAACGAAGCCTGTGGGCAAAAGGTCGAGTAAGAGGAAGTGAAATAAAAATAAATGTAAAGGTTAATTTTGAATCGTCCCTTAGCGTTTGTTTATGTCCATTCGTGGTTTTAAACTTATTTTTCCAATACTTAAATAAGTCAACTTCCGAAATAGATATTCTAACAATCCCATTGAAAAAAAGTGCGACCAAATAACCGAAAAAACAAATAAGGCAATGATCACAATCAATGCAATTAAGCTTGCATTAGCAGGACCAATTTCTCCATATAAACCCAGGCCATAGCCATAAAAAATACCGCTAAAAATCAACGAACTCAGTAAATAAATTGTCAAACTCATTTTGCCGACAGCAGTCAATGGAAATAATCGGTTTTGCACTGCTTTTTTGTTAAGAAGAAGCATCAATACCACAACAAATGCTGATGATAACAATAAATTATCAATATTATAAGTGGCTTGTTGAAAAACTGGATTTGAATAACTTTGCAATACGCCATAGCCAATCAAAATCAATAAAAGTACACGGCATAGTCTGTTTTTTTCATTAAAAACAGCCATTTTATGACAAGTTAAACCCAGTACCATCAGCGTTAGCAACTGCCAATGAAAATTACAATACACCATAAAATAATGAAAATTTGTTGAATATTGCTGATACCCCCAAAAGTTATAGATGTAAAAGTCATAAATTCGCTGTTTGCTGATCAGCTCAAACCCAAGTTTACCCATGTAGAGCTGATAATCAGTTGGATTAATCCCTGCTTGCTTTGTCATAACAACAATAAATGAAAAAATAATCAGTATCACAAACAACAGTCCTGTGACCCACCATAAATACTGTTTGGGTATATAACAAAATAATGGCAACAGCAATCCAATCAGGGCATAATCAATTAGAATGTCACCCCACCAAATTAAACTGACCTGTAAGATGCCAAATAGAGACAATGCCAGCATTCGCTGATACCAAAAACGAATAGATTTTTGGTTTTGTAGTAAATGGCTGATAAAAATAGAAGCACTGAATCCGAATAGAAAAGCAAACACGGGATACGTTTTTTTGGCAAACAGAGCAAACAAATTATCAGCAACAAATGCATCCCAGTTTGATTGGATAAAAGCAAATCCTTGAGTATGCATCCAGGGAGGGGAATTCATGGTGTTGGCATTAACTAAAATGATGCCGATTAAAGATAAACCACGTAATATATCAATCCGATGGTCTCTGATTTTTGTAATCGATTCCATTTTGTTCAACCAATAAACAATTAAACCTAGAAATGCAGTTCTTCATTGTTATGAAACAAATTGAGTACAGGTTAAATTTGAGCGAAACTTGCCAAAGTTATATTTATGCAAGTCTTGACTAAAACACATTAGCCGCAATCAACATTTCTAATTGTTCTGGCTCATCAATAACCCATTTGTCTTCTTCTTTTTTACATGGATAGACAAACAATGCAGCAGACTGGGCGGTTTCTATTTGCAGTCCGACACCTTTTTCACTTTCTGATTCTAATAATGTGACAATGACGGTGGCAAAAATATTTTCATTTTTCACCAAAATTCTTAATTCATCAGCCGTGTGATCAATTAGGTTTTGCCATTCATCTTTTGAATATTTTTCTTGATGACACTTCATTATAATGTCATTTTTATCGCTGTAAGCATGAGCACCAAAAGGAATAATGCTTTGGTATTCATCTAACATTTTTTGTGCTGTTTCAATACAAAATACGGTTAGTTTCTCAAGTTTTTTTTGATCATCCATTGATGATTTCCTTCTATTTTAAGAATCGGAAAATAAAGTTTTTAATAATGGATATTTTAACCATGAAGCACATGAAGATATTGAAGTTTTTTCTTCATTGTCTTCATGTACTTCATGGTTAAAAAAATTAGGTGAATCTCCACGTATTTGATAATTTATATACGAGGAATGAGCATCATGTTCAGTTAAACTTCATTCACAAAAATCACGCTACGGGGTTAAATTCATTAGCACCAAGATTAGACATATCTTCATAAGTTTTCCAGCGAAGATCAACCAATTCCTGTGCCACATTCATTAAATGCTCTGCTTCTTTCGGATGTGTTTTAGTTAATGATTTATAACGCATTTCATTGTAAGCAAATTCTCTTAAACCAATTTTAGGACGAAGAGAATCTAAAATAAAAGGATTCTTTCCTGCTTGACGTAATTCGGGGTTATAACGCATCAATGGCCAGTAGCCACTGGCAACAGCCAAGTTTTGTTGTTGAAGACCGTAGCGAATATCATAACCATGAGCAATACATGGGCTATAAGCCAAAATAATAGAAGGGCCTTTATAGGCTTCTGCTTCCCGCATAGCCAATAATGTTTGTTGAGGATTAGCACCTATTGCTATTTTTGCAACATAGACATTGCCGTAAGAAATGGCTTGAAGTGCCAAATCTTTCTTACCAACACTTTTTCCTGCGGTGGCAAAACGTGCTGTTGCAGCCGTTGGAGTGGCTTTAGACATTTGTCCGCCAGTATTCGAATAAACTTCCGTGTCCATAACCAAAACATTGATGTTTCTACCTGTCGATAGTGCATGATCAAGTCCAGCAGAACCAATATCATAAGCCCAACCATCGCCTCCTAATAACCAAATACTTCGCCTGACCAGGTGATCTATTACTGATAATAGATTTTTTGTTTTGGCTTTATTACAGGATTTTAGTTTTTCTTTCAGTATGACCAGTCTTTTTCGTTGAGCATTGGTTTCTGATGCTAGGTTTTGTTTGGAATTAATGATGTCATCAACCAATTCATCACCTAATTGTGGTCGCATTTCTTCCAGTAATTCAATGGCTAGTTTGATATGTTTGTCGGCAGTAATACGCATTCCCAAACCAAATTCAGCATTGTCTTCAAACAATGAATTTGACCAGGCAGGTCCGCGATTATCGGCATTTTTTGTCCATGGAGTGGTGGGTAAATTTCCACCGTAAATTGATGAGCAACCCGTGGCATTTGCAACGATCAGTCGTGGGCCAAAGAGTTGTGATAATATTTTAATGTAGGCGGTTTCACCACAACCTGCACAAGCGCCAGAAAATTCAAACAAAGGTTCTAAAAATTGAACACCTCGGACGGATGAAAAATCAACTTTGTGACGCTCATTCATCGGTAATGTTTCAAAGAATTTTATGTTGTCTTTTTCAGCATCAAAAACAGGGGCTTTGTTGGCTAAATTAATGGCTCTAAAATCAGGGTTTTCTGTATCCTGGACGGGACAAGCCTCATAACATAAGCCACAGCCAGTACAATCTTCTATGTAGACTTGTAAAGTATATCGTGTTTCAGGAAATCCACGGGCACTGATGACGGCAGATTTATAATCATCGGGTGCATCAGTTAACAAGCTTTCATGAAAAAATTTGGAACGTATGACTGAGTGGGGGCAAACAAAACTGCAATTACCACATTGAATACACAATTCTGGTTCCCATATTGAAATGATGTCTGAAACATTTCTTTTTTCCCACTGAGTTGTGCCACTGGGATAAGTTCCATCAACGGGTATAGCACTGACAGGCAAATCATCTCCGTGACCTTTTAACATGGGGGCAGTGACTGTCTGTACAAATACTGGTGCTTGAGGAGGAACCATGGAAACCATGTCATGATCGCTGTCTACCACCTTAGAAACAGTCACTTGAAACAAGTGATCTAAAGCAGCATCAACTGCTTTAAAGTTCATATCGACAATTTTTTTGCCTTTTTTAGAATAGGTTTTTTCAATGGCATTTTTTATTTGGGTAATGGCTTCATCTTTTGGTAATACGCCAGACAAAGCAAAAAAACAAGTTTGCATGATGGTATTAATACGCCGTCCCATACCCGCATTTTTGGCGACTGAAGTCGCATCAATGACGTAAAACTGTAGTTTTTTATCAATAATTATTTGTTGTACTGAACGAGGTAGCTGTGCCCAGATTTCATTATGATTAAAAGGACTATTCAAGAGAAAAATTGCTTTCTCTTCTGCTTGATTTAATAATTCAACTTTATTGATGAAGTTAAATGCGTGGCAAGCAATAAAACTGGCTGACTGAATCAGGTAGGGGGCTTTGATGGGGGCAGGGCCAAAGCGCAAATGAGATGTTGTTTGTGAACCCGCTTTTCTGGAATCATAAACAAAATAACCTTGGGCATATAAATCTGTATTTTCACCGATGATTTTAATGCTGTTTTTATTGGCACCGACTGTACCGTCTGAGCCTAAACCAAAAAATAAAGCTCGGGTGACTTGAGCAGATTCAATATTGAAGTTTTTATCATATTCCAAGCTGGTGTGTGTAACGTCATCATTAATACCAATGGTGAAATGGTTTTTAGGTTTATCTTTGTTTAATTCGGCATAAATTGCCTGTACCATCGCAGGAGTGAATTCTTTAGATGATAAACCATAACGCCCACCAATAATTTTGGGGAAGACTATTAATTGATCCTGGCTTTCAACTAAAGCGGTCAATACATCCTGATACAATGGTTCACCACCAGCACCAATTTCTTTGGTACGATCTAATACTGCAATGGATTCAGTGGATGCAGGTAACACTTTGATCATGTGCTTAATTGAAAATGGGCGGTATAGATGGACTTGGATAAATCCTACTTTTTCATTATTTTGATTGAGTATTTTAATGGTTTCTTCAATGGTTTCACCTGCTGATCCCATGACAATCAGCACTCTGGTTGCATCTGGGGCGCCAAAATATTCAAATAAGTGATATTGTCGTCCAGTCAGTTCTGCAAATTTATCCATGGTTTGCTGAATAATTCTGGGCAATTGATCATAATAAGAATTAGAGCTTTCTCTGCCTTGAAAATATACGTCTGGGTTTTGAGCTGTTCCTCTGATAAATGGATTATCGGGATTAAGCGCACGTTGACGATGCTGATAAACCAGTTCATCATCAATCATTGAGCGTATGTCATCTTCACTCAATAAAGATAATTTATTGACTTCGTGAGAAGTTCTAAAACCATCAAAAAAATGCATGAACGGTATGCGACTTTGCAGAGTTGCCGCATGACTGATTAAGGCAATATCATGAGCTTGCTGTACCGATGCGGATGAAATCATTGCAAAGCCCGTGGTTCTTGCCGCCATGACATCTGCATGGTCACCAAAAATAGACAGTGCTTGAGCAGCCAGGGATCGAGCGGCAACATGAAAAACTGTTGAGGTTAATTCTCCTGCAATTTTATACATATTGGGTAACATCAACATCAAACCTTGTGAAGAGGTAAACGTAGTGGTTAATGCTCCCGTTTGTAATGCGCCATGAGCCGCGCCTGCTGCGCCACCTTCACTTTGCATTTCAATGACATCAGGAACATTGCCCCAAATATTATGGACATCTTTTGCTGACCACTCATCGGTATGTTCCGCCATTGGTGAGGAAGGTGTAATGGGGTAAATTGAACAGACTTCACTGACTCGGTAGGCAACATAAGCAACAGCTTCATTGCCGTCAATGGTAGCGATATGTGGTTTACTCATGAGGCGTTCTCCTCTGGTTCTGTGATCATTTCAATGGCATGGCAAGGGCATTGTTCATAACAGGCTTCACAACCTGTGCAGGTGTCATAGTCATATTTATATCGTTTACCTTTGCCTAGTTTGATGACAGAGCCTTCAGGACATGCTCCATAACAACCGTCACATTCAAAGCAATTGCCACAGGATAAACATCGTTTGGCTTCAAAGCTGGCTTCTTTGTGAGTTAAACCTTGCATAATTTCATCAAAGCCTTCGCTGCGTTCAGCCAATGGTAGTTCCGCTTGTTTGGTTTTAGGGGCAAATGTTTTGTACCAAACACTTAAATTTTCATAGCCAATCAGTCGGTGTTTTTCTTCGGGAATATAGGGGATGTTGCGTAAGTAGCCATTAATAAATCGAGCCGCTTTTTTGCCATGTCCAACGGCAATGGTGACCGTTCGTTCACTGGGAACCATGTCGCCACCTGCAAAAATGCCTTGATGTCCAGTCATCATATCTTGGCCGACAATGACGGTACCATCATATTTAAACTCAATTCCATCAATTTCCTTCAAAAAATGAGTGTCGGTATCCTGACCCAATGCTAAGATCAGTGAGTCAGCTTCTAATGTTTCTATTTCGCCCGTGGGCTTTGGACGACCAGTGGCTTCATCAATAGCCATGACTTCAACTTTAAAAGTGGTTTGATCAATTTCTTTAATGGTTCTCAGCCAGTTGATTTTCACGCCTTCTTCGATGGCTTCATCGGCCTCGGCATCATGAGCTGGCATGTGTTCTCTGTCACGTCGATAAATAATTAATGCTTCATCCACACCTAATCGTTTGGCGGTACGGGCGGCATCCATTGCGGTATTACCGCCACCATAAATGGCTACTCGTTTGCCTAATTTGGGTGCGTCACCTGTTTTTACACTCTTTAAAAAACTAACGGCATCAAATATTTTTCCAGCTTCACGAGTTGGAATTTCTATTTTTTTACTGATATGGGCGCCAATGGCAATAAAAACAGCATCAAATCCGCCGTCTTCTTTTTCTTTTAAGATGTTTTCAACCTTGTGATTGAGAACAATTTTGACTCCCATGTCTTCAATTCGTTTGATTTCTGCTTCCAATTCATCTCTTGGCATTCGGTAAGCAGGTATGCCAAAATAAATCATGCCACCAGCAATCGGGCCTGCTTCATGTATTTCGACTTGATGGCCTAAACGGGTCAAATGATAAGCGGCGGAAAGGCCACTCGGACCTGCTCCGACAATCAGAACTTTACTGCCATTTGGTGGTGCATTGTATTCTGGTTTCCAGTTGTGGAGTAATGCTTGATCACCTAAAAATCGTTCAACCGCATGGATGCTGACAGTGCTATCGACATGAGAACGATTGCAAGAGTCTTCGCAAGGATGGTAACAAACACGACCATGAATGGAGGGCATTGGGTTATTTTCAATTAATGACTGCCAGGCTTCTTCATATTGTTCATTCTGTGCCAGATCCAGCCATTTTTGAATGTCTTCACCCGCAGGACAGGCGTGATTACATGGTGGTAAAAAATCAACATAATTTGGACGTTTTGTTCTTAATGCTCCTGTACCTTTACTTTTTTTCAAGTCAGGTGGGGCCGTCATGTCTTTTTTTGTCATCATTATGCCTTTTTGTAATTACTTAAAAAATCCAATGAAATAGATAAGGGGTGAGCACGAAATAACTGCCCATTCTTGGTTTCATATTTATTTTGGATTCAAATGATCTGATTGAATAAAAGTGTAGGAATAGTTGTTCTATTCTGAGCTTTTATGATTGAAGATCATTTGAAGGCGAAGTGAAGATGGAATTAAGAATGGGAAGTTATTTCGTACTCACCCCTAATTACAATACAATATTTGTTGCTTTGATGAAACCATTCCTGTATTTAAAAATATAAAAATAGTGCGTTAATCTACTTGAATTTATACAAGATGAGTCTCATATTATTAATCAGATTACACAATTAAATTTGGGGGATACAAAAATGAGAATGGATAAATTGACCAGTAAGTTTCAGATGGCTCTGGCAGATGCTCAAAGTCTTGCCGTGGGTCGAGATCATCAATTTATTGAACCTGAACACATTATAAAAGCCTTAATTGATCAAGATGGAGGATCATCACGCAATTTATTGTTAAAAAGTGGTGTCAATGTCAATCAACTCGATTCGCATTTGAGTAAATCAATGGATCGCATGGCTCAGGTTGAAGGCAATGATGGCGACGTTCATTTTTCCAATGACTCATCTCGATTATTAAATGTCACTGACAAACAAGCTCAACAACGTAAAGACCAGTTTATTTCGAGTGAACTCTTCATTTTAGCGGCAACCATTGATAGTGGACGTATTGGGCAGATATTAAAGCAATCAGGTGCTCATCAGCCCTTAATTGACAAAGCCATTGAGGATTTGCGAGGTGGTCAGAAAGTTGACAATGAAAATGCAGAAGATCAACGCCAGGCACTGGAAAGATACACCGTTGATTTAACCGCCAAGGCAGAACAAGGCAAATTGGATCCTGTTATTGGTCGAGATGATGAAATTAGGAGAACAATCCAAGTTTTGCAACGTCGTACTAAAAATAATCCAGTATTGATCGGTGAGCCAGGTGTTGGTAAAACAGCCATTTTAGAGGGGTTGGCGCAACGCATCGTCAATGCTGAAGTGCCAGACGGTATGAAAGATAAGCGAATTCTTTCTATGGATATGGGAAGTTTGGTTGCAGGGGCCAAATTTAGAGGTGAATTTGAAGAGCGTTTAAAAGCCGTTTTAAATGATTTGGCAAAACAAGAAGGACGAATTATTTTATTCATCGATGAGCTTCATACTATGGTCGGAGCAGGTAATGCCGAAGGCTCGATGGATGCTGGAAACATGCTGAAACCTGCATTGGCTCGGGGTGAGTTACATTGTGTGGGAGCGACCACATTGGATGAATATCGTCAATATATTGAAAAAGATGCGGCATTGGAAAGGCGTTTTCAAAAAGTATTGGTGGATGAACCCAGTCCTGAAGACACCATTGCAATACTCAGAGGTTTAAAAGAGCGTTATGAGATTCATCATGGAGTGACCATTACTGATCCTGCGATTGTTGCCGCAGCCACTTTGTCACATCGTTATATCACGGATCGACAATTACCAGATAAAGCCATTGATTTAATCGATGAGGCGGCCAGTCGAATTCGTATTGAAATTGATTCCAAACCTGAAGTCATGGATCGTTTGTATCGCCGATTAATTCAACTGAAAATAGAATCTGAAGCGGTTAAAAAAGAAATTGATTCGGCATCAATACAACGTTTTGAGGATATTAAAACTGAAATTTTAAAGCTAGAACGAGAATATGGTGAATTGGAAAAAATTTGGAATGCAGAAAAAGCCACTTTGCAAGGAACTCACCATGTCAAAGAAGAGCTAGAGCGTTTGCGCTTAGAGTTGGATACTGCCAGAAGAGCAGGTGACTTAACCCGTATGTCTGAATTGCAATATGGACGTATTCCTGAGCTGGAAAAACAACTGACAGAATCCAATGATGCAGAGCAATCAGAAAAGCAATTATTGAGAAACAAAGTCTCCGATGAAGAAATTGCAGAAGTTGTTTCAAAATGGACGGGGATTCCAGTCTCTAAAATGCTTGAAGGTGAACGAGAAAAATTATTACAAATGGAATCGTTGATTTCATCTAAAGTCATTGGACAGGAAGAGGCAATTTCAGCTGTCAGTCATGCCATTCGTCGTTCAAGAGCTGGATTGGGTGATCCAGGTCGTCCCAATGGTTCATTTTTGTTTCTTGGCCCCACTGGCGTAGGCAAAACTGAGTTATGTAAAACACTGGCTCATTTTTTGTTTGATACTGAAGATGCATTGATCCGAATCGACATGTCTGAATTCATGGAAAAACATTCAGTGGCACGCTTAATTGGTGCTCCTCCTGGTTATGTGGGGTATGAAGAGGGTGGTTATCTAACTGAATCTGTTCGACGCAAACCTTATTCCGTTATTTTATTGGATGAGGTGGAAAAAGCGCACAGTGATGTATTCAATATTTTGCTACAAGTTTTAGATGATGGTCGATTGACAGATGGACAGGGGCGTACCGTTGATTTTAGAAACACGGTGATTGTCATGACTTCCAATTTAGGTTCAGAGCAAATTCAACAAATGGGCACTAAGGATTATCATCAACTGAAAATAGAGGTGATGGAAATTGTGGGTCAATATTTTCGACCAGAATTTATCAACAGGGTTGATGATACCGTGGTATTTCATTCATTGGCGCAAGACCATATCCATCAAATTGCTAAAATTCAGCTTGATATTCTTCGTCAGCGAATAAAATCCAGAGATTTGCAGTTGAGCTTATCTGATGCAGCATTAAAATTCATTTCTAACAGTGGTTTTGATCCCGTTTATGGTGCCAGACCATTAAAACGAGTGATTCAGCAACAATTGGAAAATCCTTTGGCGCAAGAGATTTTGTCTGGGACATTGCATTCAGGCGATCATATCTGGGTTGATGAAAAAAAGGGACGTTTAATTTTCGACAAAAAAGTGAAAAATATAGCAGCGGCTTAAAATGTTCATAAAAAACAACATCATTCTCATCGGGATGCCAGGCTCAGGGAAGAGTACCATCGGTGTGCTTTTGGCAAAAGAAACCGCGAAAGATTATATTGATACGGATGTTTTAATACAAGTTCTCCAGAAAAAAACATTACAGCAAATCATCAATGAATCAAGCCATATGAATCTTCGGCACATTGAAGAAAATGTTTTATTGAGTCTCAAAGATTCCAATAAAATCATTGCCACAGGAGGAAGTGCTGCTTACAGTGAAAAGGCTATGCAACATTTAAAAAAAAATGGCCATGTTATTTTTTTAAATGTTCGACTGGATGAATTGAATAATCGAATTCATAATTTTAATACCCGTGGTATTGCAATGAATGACGACCAAAGTTTTCAGGATCTTTTTAATGAACGTTTTCCTTTGTATCAAAAATATGCAGATTTTATGATTGAAACCAGTGATATGAGTCAAGAACAGGTGGTTTTGGAGGTATTGGGTAAATTAAAATAATGCCAATTTATAGTGAAGTCATTGCTTTTTTATGATAAATTGTATGTCAATTGACACACAGCAATGAGAGGAATATGAAAACAGCAATTATCAATGCAAGAGTTAAGCCTGAATTAAAAGATGATGTTGAAAAAATCCTTACTCAGCTTGGCATTACTACGACACAAGCAATCACAATGTATTTTGAGCAAATTAAAATGAGCAAAGGTATCCCTTTTCAGCTAAAAATACCCAATGAAAAAACAATAAGTGCGATGAAAGATGCCAGAGAAAATAAAAATTTACACGAAGTAATGAATGATCAGCTAAAAATCATGTTAAATCAATGATTCTTGTACAAACCAATAACTTCATACGTGATAGTAAAAAAATCAAAATGAGTGATAAGCATTTTACAAAATTTGTAAAATATTTGGCTCAACTGGCTAATGCTGAAACATTACCCAAAGAAGCTAAGGAACGGGCACGAAATAACTTCTCGTTCTTGGTTTCATATTTATTTTAAATTCAAATGACCTGATTGAATAAAAGCGTAGGAATAGTCACTCTATTCTGAGCTTTTGTGATTGAAGATCGTTTGAAGGTGAAGTGAAATGGAATTTAGAACGGGAAGTTGTTTCGTGCCCGTTCCTTGTATACTAATTATCATGAATCATTAGTAACATTATTATAAGTATTACTAATGATTCTAGCATATGATTTAGATAGTTATTGGGAAGGTCGTCCGTTCCTAAAGCCACATTTACTTGTGAGCTTGTACTTAG